>NZ_JBHYZV010000005.1:0-151766 GCF_042753905.1 Streptomyces sp. NPDC059248
CTCTCCGTGAATGCTTACCCGTAATCGGGTCGACACACACGAGAGCGGAACCAGACGGAGGAATAATCCGAATGGTCCACAGCGTCCTCGCTGTATTGTGTGTTTCTTCAAAGGAACCTCATCCCCACCACACTCAGGTGGCCGGGACGGGGTATCAACATATCTGGCGTTGACTTTTGGCACGCTGTTGAGTTCTCAAGGAACGGACGCTTCCTTCAGGCCCTTTTCACCAGGCCCTCCGGGCTTTCCCTTCGACGTTTCAAACCTTATCAGGCTTTTTCCGGCCCGGTGACCACCCCCGGTCCTTCCCCCTACAGACAGGCAGAGGTGTAGACCAGTTAGGATCTCGGTTTGATAGGTCGCTGCCGAACCCCGACGCTACGTCGTGTTGGGCTCAGGCAGGGGTATGACAGTACAGGTCACCGGAGTGCGAGGCAAATCGTTTCCGGTGCGTCCCTAGGTCCGTCAACCGGTTGCTTTCGGGCGGAACCGGGACTTCACCTGACATACGCTCTGATACAGCTCTGAACAGTGCGTCGCCCCGCGCCACCCCCGACGACGGGGCGACGACTCTCCGCCCCTGGGAGGCTTCCATGACCACAGTTTCGTCGCCGCTGGCCGGCCGTGCCATCGGACTCGCGGCCGTACCGGACCCGGTCTTCTCCGGTGCCATGGTCGGCCCCGGTACCGCCATCGACCCCGTGCGCGAGCCCTCCGACGCCGTCTCCCCCGTCGACGGGGTGATCGTCTCCCTGCATCCCCACGCCTTCGTCGTGGTGGACGCCGAGGGACACGGGGTGCTGGTGCACCTCGGTATCGACACCGTGCAGCTCAACGGCGAGGGCTTCGAGCTGCTCGTCAACAAGGGCGACACCGTCACCCGCGGCCAGGCCGTCGTGCGCTGGAACCCCGTCGCCGTCGAGGAGGCGGGCAAGTCCGCGATCTGCCCCGTCGTCGCGCTGGAGGCGACGCCCGACGCGCTCGGCGACGTCCGTGAGGACGGCGACGTGAAGTCCGGGGACACGCTCTTCTCCTGGCAGTGACGCCGCAGCGGCGACAGCGGTTCGACAACCATCGCGGCGGCCCGGCCCGCCGCTCGACCGGGAACGGGTGACATGGAGACAACGCTGCGAGGCGTCGGCGTGAGCCACGGGGTGGCGATCGGCGAGGTGCGGCACATGGGCACGGCGGTACTGGAGCCGCCGGCCAAGCAGAATCCCGCGCAGGACGCGGAGCGCGAACAGGGGCGCGCCCGTCAGGCGGTGGACGCCGTGGCCGCCGACCTGATCGCCCGCGGCAATCTGGCCGGCGGTGAGGCCCAGGCCGTGCTGGAGGCCCAGGCGCTGATGGCGCAGGACCCCGAGCTGATGGCCGACGTGGACCGCAGGGTCACGGTCGGCAGCACGGCCGAGCGCGCCGTGTACGACGCGTTCGCCGCCTATCGCGCGCTGCTCGCGGGTGCCGGTGAGTATCTGGCCGGGCGGGTCGCGGACCTGGACGACGTACGGAACCGGATCGTGGCCCGGCTGCTCGGTGTGCCGATGCCGGGGGTGCCGGACAGCGACGAGCCGTATGTACTGATCGCCCGGGACCTGGCCCCGGCGGACACCGCGCTGCTGGACCCGGCGCTGGTCCTGGGGTTCGTGACCGAGGAGGGCGGGCCGACCAGCCACAGCGCGATCCTGGCGCGGGCGCTGGGCGTGCCGGCCGTGGTGGCGCTCCCGGGGGCCGGGGATCTGGCCGAGGGGACGCTCGTCGCGGTGGACGGCAGTACGGGGGAGATCTTCGTACGGCCGACCGACGAGCGGCGGGCGGAGCTGACGCGGGCGGCGGCCGAGCGGAAGGCGGCGCTGTCCGCGGCGAGCGGGCCGGGTGCCACGTCGGACGGGCACAAGGTGCCGCTGCTGGCCAACGTGGGCGGGCCCGCCGACGTACCGGCGGCGTTGGAGGCCGGCGCCGAGGGCGTGGGGCTGTTCCGTACCGAGTTCCTCTTCCTCGACGACAGTGAGCGGGCGCCGTCGGAGGAGAAGCAGATCGAGGCGTACCGCAAGGTGCTGGAGGCGTTCCCGGAGGGCCGGGTCGTCGTACGGGTGCTGGACGCGGGCGCGGACAAGCCGCTGGCGTTCCTGACTCCGGCCGACGAGCCGAATCCGGCGCTGGGCGTGCGGGGTCTGCGGACGCTGCTGGACCACCCCGAGGTGCTGCGGACCCAGCTGACGGCGCTGGCGAAGGCGGCGGAGGGGCTGCCGGTCCATCTGGACGTCATGGCCCCGATGGTGGCGGACCGCGCGGACGCGAAGGCGTTCGCCGACGCGTGCCGGGAGGCCGGGCTGCGGGCGAGGTTCGGTGCGATGGTGGAGATCCCGTCCGCCGCGCTGCGGGCGCGTTCGATTCTCCAGGAGGTCGAGTTCCTCTCCTTGGGCACCAACGATCTGGCGCAGTACACCTTCGCCGCCGACCGGCAGGTCGGGGCGGTGTCGCGGTTGCAGGATCCGTGGCAGCCCGCGCTGCTGGACCTGGTGGCGCTGTCGGCGGACGCGGCGAGGGCCGAGGGCAAGAGCTGCGGGGTGTGCGGTGAGGCGGCCTCCGATCCGCTGCTGGCCTGTGTGCTGACGGGTCTCGGGGTGACGTCCCTGTCGATGGGGGCGGCCTCGATCCCCTATGTCCGGGCGACGCTGGCGAAGCACACGCTGGCCCAGTGCGAGCGGGCCGCGGCGGCGGCGCGGGCCGCGGACGGTGCCGAGGAGGCGCGGCTCGCCGCGCGGGCGGTGCTCTCCGGCGAGTAGTCGGAAGTGGTCGACGGGAGGGCCTCGCGGTGGCGGGGCCCTTCCGCCGTTCCGGGGGCCGCTTCAGTGGTGGGTGTCGGGCGGGTCGGTGGGGATGTCGAAGCCCGCGCGGTAGTCGGCGCCGGGTTCGGGCGGGACGGGGCCGCCGTCGGTGGCGTCGGTGCAGTAGGCGCTGAAGACCTCGGCCTCGGTGAGGGGGACGAACCGGCTCTCGTGGACGGTCCAGCCGTGGAGCCGGTCGGGGGCGTCGGGGGTGCGGGTGCGCAGGACCACTCCCCCGGGTCGGCCGAGGGCGACGGCGACGGCGAGCACGGTCACGAACTCGGTGCACGCGAGGGCGTCGAGCCGGGCGGATGTGGTGTCCCCGTCGGCGGTGAGGGTGGCGAGGATCTTCTCCTCGGGGGCGGCGACGCTGCACACCAGGTGGTGGGTGCCGGGTCCGGCCGCTTCGAGGAGGCGGACCAGGAGGTGGGAGGCCCGGTCGAAGGCGGCCTTGCCGATGTCCTGGCCGCAGTCGGCGCAGGTGCCGATGGAGGCGAGCAGGGTGGCCGCGTACTCCCAGGTGGCTTCGCGGACGGCGTGGTCGACGAGCTGGGGCAGGAGGGTGTCGAGTGGCTGGCCGGTATAGGGGACGGCGCCGCCGCGGGCGGCGGCGACGGCGGTGTAGCGGCTGCGGCTGAGCGGGGTGTCGGGGTCGATGCCCTCGTCGGCGCAGTAGGCCGCGTACTCCTCGGGGTCGAAGAGGACGACGGTGGTGTGGAGATGGTCGCCGGAAAGGGCGCCGAGGAGGTCGTCGACGTGCCGGAGATAGGCGGGGTGGTCGTCGAAGGCGAAGGTGCGGTAGCCCCGCATGGCGTCGAAGTCGTGGGTGTCGGCGAGGACGCCCACGGTGCCGGGGACCTCGCGGCGCAGGGTGCGCCGGACGGCCGTGCCGCTCCGTGGGCGGTCCGTGCCGCGGCGGCGGGCGCGCGGGCGGTTGCCGCCGGTGGGTGTGGTGTCGCGCGTCATGGTTCCCCCTGGGTGGCGTACGATCGATCGATGATTACTCACCGTAGCCGTCGCCACTGACAACGCGCGGGGACCGGTCAGTCGTCGCGGTGGGTCCGCCGTTCCTCGCCGAGCCGGCTGTAGTAGGTGAGCAGCTCGGGGCGGTCGACGGAGCCGGGGTTGACGGCCTTGGCGGGGGATTCGCCCTGGAGGAGGCGTTTGACGGGGACTTCGAGTCGTTTGCCGGTGAGGGTGTGGGGGACGGCGGGGATCTCGACGATGTCGTCGGGGACGTGCCGGGGCGAGAGCCTGGCGCGGATGGTGGTTTTGATCCTGCCCCGCAGTTCGTCGTCGAGTACGGCGCCGTCGGCGAGGTGGACGAAGAGGGGCATCCAGTAGCCGCCTTCGGGTTCCTCGATGCCGATGACGAGGGATTCGCGGATCTCGGGGAGGCGTTCGACGGCCTCGTAGATATCGGCGGAGCCCATGCGGACGCCCTGCCGGTTCAGGGTGGAGTCGGAGCGGCCGTGGACGACGACGGTGCCGCGGCGGGTGAGGGTGATCCAGTCGCCGTGGCGCCAGACGCCGGGATACGTATCGAAGTAGGCGGCGCGGTAGCGGGCGGTGTCGGGGTCGTTCCAGAAGCCGGTCGGCATGGAGGGCATGGGCCGGGTGACGACGAGTTCGCCGACCTCGTCGACCAGGTCGTGACCCTGTTCGTCCCAGGCGCGGAGATCGGTGCCGAGGCAGGGGGCCTGGAGTTCGCCGATATGGACGGGGAGAGTGGGGACGGCGCCGGCGAAGCAGCTGCAGACGTCGGTTCCCCCGCTGACGGAGGCGATCCACTGATCGGCCCCGGCGGCGGCGAACTCGTCGTGGAGCCAGCGGAAGCCGTCGGGCGGGAGCGGGGAGCCGGTGGTGGCGACGCAGCCGACGCGGGAGAGGTCGTGGTCGCGCGCCGGGTGGACGCCGGCCTTGCGGCAGGCCATGACGTAGGCGGCGGAGGTGCCGAAGAAGGTGGCTCCGGTGCGTTCGGCGATGCCCCACTGGGCGCCGGTGTCGGGGTGGCCGGGGCTGCCGTCGTACAGCACCACCGTAGTGCCGGTGAGCAGGCCGGAGACGAGGAAGTTCCACATCATCCAGCCGGTGGAGGTGTACCAGAAGAACCGGTCACCGGGGCCCAGGTCGCAGTGGAGGCCGAGCTGTTTGAGGTGTTCGAGGAGGATGCCGCCCTGGGACTGGACGATGGCCTTGGGCAGTCCTGTGGTGCCGGAGGAGTAGAGGATCCAGAGGGGGTGTCCGAAGGGGAGCGGGGCGTACGCGGCGGGCGCGTCGCCCTCGGTGACGGCCGACCAGTCGTGGGCGCCGTCGGGGGCCGGGGTGCCGAGGAGGGGGACGTGGACCACGCCGCGCAGGGTGGGGAGTCCGGCGCGCAGTTCGGCGACGGTGTCGGCCCGGTCGTGTTCCTTGCCGCCGTAGCGGTAGCCGTCGACGGTGAACAGGACGACGGGCTCGACCTGCTGGAAGCGGTCGAGGACGGCTCGGGCGCCGAAGTCGGGGGCGCAGGAGGTCCAGACGGCGCCCACGGCGGCGCTCGCGAGGAAGGCGACGACGGCCTCGGGGATGTTGGGGAGGTAGGCGCAGACGCGGTCGCCGGGGGTGACGCCGAGGTCGCGGAGGTGGGCGGCGAGGACGGCGACCCGGCTGCGGAGTTCGGCCCAGGTGGTCTCGGCGGGTGCGTGGGTCTCGTCGACGTGGACGAGGGCCGCGTCGTCGGGGCGGGTGTCGGCGGCGCGCAGGGCGTGTTCGGCGTAGTTGAGGGTGGCGCCGGTGAACCATTGGGCGCCGGGCATGGCGGGCCGGGGCAGGACGTCCTCGTAGGGGGTGGTGAAGCGGACGTCGAAGTATGCGGCGATCGCGCGCCAGAAGGTTTCGAGGGAGTCGACCGACCAGGCGTGCAGGGCGGGGTATCCGCCGTCGGCGGGGGCTCCGTGGTGTTCGGCGGCCCAGCGCTGGAAGTGGGTGATCCGCGCGGCGGCGATCCGCTCGGCGTCCGGCCGCCACAGGGGGGCCGGGTCGGCGGCCGGGTTCGCGGGGGTCGCTGGATTCACTGGGGTCACAGTGCGGCTCCGGAAGGCTGTGGTCTCGCCCCGGGAGCCCTGGCCGGGCTCGTGGGGCGGTGCGCGGTGTCTGCGGTGGCCGTGGGCGGGCCGGTGTGTGCCCGTCGCACGGCTTTACGGACGATGCCATGTGATCGTCTTTCGCACCAGGGCATCCGGGGCGGGGTCGGGTGGACCGCCGCGGGCTCCCGCGGCCGGTCCTTCAGGGGGTGAACGGGGGTTGAACGCGGCGGTTTCGCGCCGGGTCCGGTGGGAGGGTGGCTCGTATGGACGGTGGTGAGCTGGTGCGCGTGGTGGGGCGGCTGCGCGCTATGGGGGTACGGCGGGGGCTGCGGGCGGTGCGCCGGGCGTGGGGTCGCCGGCGGGCGGACGCGGCGCTGACCGGGGGGCGGGGGGCCGGTCGTGCTCGGGTGCCGGGTGCGGTGGTGGGGGCCGAGGCGTCGCCGGGCGGCGGGGTGGTCCGGTTCGCCCGTTCGGAGCTGCGGATTCTGGTGGCGGCGGGCGGCGCGGTGTTCTGGGGGTGGGACGGTGCCGGTCCCGAGCCGTCGTACGCGCTGGCGGCGCCGGTGCCTGAGCCGGACCCGCGGGCGGTTCTGGAACCGGACACGGACGGCGGCTGGCGGGTGGTGTCGCAGCGGGTGACGGTGGCGGTCTCACGGCTGGGCGCGGTGGAGGTGCGGACGCCGGGCGGGGTGGTGCTGCGGCGTGATCTGCCGCCGCGGTGGTGGGAGCCGGTGGACGGTGGTGCGGGGAGCTGGTCGCAGCGGACGGAGGTGGCGGCGGACGCGCGGTTCTTCGGTCTCGGCGGGCGGGCTTCGGGGCCGCGGCTGCGGGACGGGACGTATCGGCTGTGGAACACCGATCCGGGGGGCTCGTTCGGTCCGGGGGACGATCCACTGTCGGTGACGATGCCGGTGCAGCTGGTGGTGGCCGACGCGGGGACGCATCTGGTGTTCCACGATTCGACGTGGGACGGGCGGTTGACGCTGCGGGAGGGCCGGGAGGGGGACGGTTCGGGGCATGACCGGCCGGGGACGGCGGAGCTGCGGATGGCCGGGGGTCCGCCGCGCTGCTGGGTGGTGGTGGGGACGCCGGCGCGGGTGCTGGCGCGCTGGTCGCGGCTGACGGGTCCGGCGGCGGTGCCGCCGTCGTGGGCGCTGGGTCCGCAGCACGCCCGCTGGGGTTTCGGTACGCAGCGGGAGGTGCGGCGGATCGTCGCGGGCTATCGGGAGCGGGGGCTTCCGCTGTCGGCTGTGCATCTGGACATCGACCATCTGGAGGAGCACCGGGTGTTCACGGTGGACCGGGGGCGGTTCCCGGATCTGCCGGGTCTCGCGGCGGAGTTGCGGGGTGAGGGGGTCCGGCTGGTGTCGATCGTGGATCCGGCGGTACGGGCGCGGCGCGGGGACGCGGTCTACGACGAGGGGCGGCGGATCGGGGCGTTCGTCAGCGACGGGCGGGGCCGGGAGGTGCGGGGCGAGGTGTGGCCGGGGACGTGTGTCTATCCGGACTTCACGGATCCGGTGGTCCGGCGCTGGTGGGGTGAGCTGTACGCGGAGCGGCTCGCGCTCGGGTTCGCGGGGGTGTGGCACGACATGAACGAGCCGGTGGCGTTCTCGCCGTTCGGGGAGACGACCCTGCCGAGGTCGGCGCGGCATGTCCTGGAGGGGCGGGGTGGTGATCATCGCGAGGCGCACAATGTGTACGGCCTGGCGATGGCGCGCGCGGGGTACGAGGGGTTGCGGCGGCTGCGCCCCGGGGAGCGTCCTTTCCTGTTCTCGCGGTCGGGCTGGGCCGGTTTGCAGCGGTACGGCGGTACCTGGTCGGGTGATGTGGCGAGCAGTTGGGCGGGGCTGCGGGCGTCGCTCGCCCTGGTGCTGGGGCTGGGGTTGTGCGGGGTGCCGTACTCGGGTCCCGATGTGGGGGGTTTCGACGGGTTCCCGACGCCTGAGCTGTATCTGCGCTGGTTCCAGCTGGGGGCGTATCTGCCGCTGTTCCGGACGCACGCGGCGATCGGCGCGGGCCGCCGGGAGCCGTGGGAGTTCGGGCCCGCGGTGCTGGAGCACGCCCGGGCGGCGCTGCTGGAGCGGGAGCGGCTGCGGCCGTATCTGGTGACGCTGGCGCAGCTGGCACGGCTGACGGGGGCGCCGTATGTGCGGCCGGTGTGGTGGGAGGCGCCGGAGGACCGGGCGCTGCGCGACTGCGAGGACGCGTTCCTGCTGGGTGACGCGCTGCTGGTGGCGCCGGTGCTGGAGCCGGGGGCGGTACGGCGGGCGGTGCGGCTGCCGCGCGGCCGGTGGTACGACACGGTGTCGGGGCGGGTGTACGAGGGTCCTGGCCGGGTCGTGCTGGACGCGCCGCTGTCGCGGATCCCGGTACTGGCGCGGGCGGGGTCGGTGATTCCGGTCCGGGGCGCGGACGGCGGGGTGGAGCTGGAGGTGTGGGCTCCGGCCCAGGGCCGCAAGGGGGGTGGTCTGGTGGTGCCGGATCCGGGGGACGGCTGGGAGCGGGCGGCGGTGGAGCGGTACGCGGTGCGGTGGTCGGCGGGCCGGGTGGTGGTGCGGCAGGTCAGAGGGGACGGGGCGGTACGGCCGGAGCGCCCGGTGCGGGTGCGGGGTCAGGCGTAGCGGCCCGCGAACCAGTTGCGTACGGCTTCGGTGTGGAGGGGGAAGGCGAGTTCCGCGGGGGCGTGGAGGAGGTGCCGTCCTGTGGTCTCCGGGGTGGGTGCCGGGGCGGGCAGGCTCTCGGCGGGGAGGGCCGGGAGCAGGGCGAAGAGGAGGAGGTGGCCGGTGGGGGCGCTGAGGGCGTCGGCGAGCCGGACGGTGTCGGCGCCGGCGGCGATGCCGGTCTCCTCGTACAGCTCCCGTACGGCGGCTTCCTGCCAGGTCTCGCGGTGGTCGACGAAGCCGCCGGGGAGGGCGACGCCGCCGGTCTGCGGCTCGACGGCGCGGGTGATGACGACGAGTCCGGTGCCGTGGTCGTCGTGGACGGGCTGGAGGGCGACGGCGACCGGGAGGGGGTTGCGGTAGGCGGTGGTACCGCAGGCGGGGCAGGTGCGGGGCCAGTCGGCGGTGGGTCCGTAAGGGGTTCCGCAGCTGCCGCAGTGGGAGTTGTCGGGCATCCGCGGACTGTAGCGGAGGGCCGGCGCGGGGTGTCCGGCCGATCGGGGTGTGCGGCGGTCGCGGGTGTCTGGCCGGTCGCCGGGGTTCGGGCTACGGTGCGGGGCCATGGGGCGTTCACGCGATGAGTACGAGTCGTACGAGGAGTTCTGGCCGTACTACGTGGCGATGCATTCCAGGGCGGCGACTCGCTGGATCCATCTGGCGGGGACGCTGACGGGGGCGGCGGTCGCGGCGTACGGGCTGGCGCGGGGCCGGCCGCGCATGGTGGTGGCGCTGCCGTTGATCGGCTACGGGACGGCGTGGCCCGCGCATTTTCTGATCGAGGGGAACAATCCGGCGACGTTCGGGCATCCGTTGTGGTCGTTGCGCGGGGATATGCGGATGATCCGGACGATGCTGGCGGGGCGGGACCGTGAACTGGCCGATACCGCCGCCGCATGGCTCGCCGGGGAGCGGCGGCCCGTGGCAGACTTCTGACACTCCGTCAGCTTCGAGCCGCGGGGCGGACGGACGCGGGGCATCGGATCGCGGTAGCGGGGAGGACCCTTGGCGCGTACACCCGTGGTGACGGGCTGGTTCACGGACAACAACGGCGAAGGCGAAGGCGACGGGGGGTTCCGGCTGCTCGGCACGCGCTGCGCGGAGTGCGCCGCGGTCTTCTTCCCCCGCGAGGACGTCCACTGCCGCAATCCGGGGTGCGGGGGCGGGGAGTTGGCCGAGGTCGCGCTCTCCCGGCGGGGCACGATCTGGTCGTACACGGACGGGCGCTACCGCCCGCCGCCGCCGTACGTCTCCGACCCGGACACCCCCTTCGAGCCGTACGTCCTGGTCGCGGTGGAGCTGGCCGCCGAACGGATGGTGGTGCTCGGGCAGGCCGCGCCGGGGGTGACGGTCGCGGATCTCGCGGTCGGCGCGGAGGCCGAGGTGGTACCCGGCGTCCTCGGCGACGGGTCGGCCACCTGGAACTGGCGGCCGGTGGGGGCGCTCCGATGACGGGGGCGGGGGGCCGGGCGGAAGGCGGGGCGGGAGGCCGGGCAGAGCGCGGGGCGGGAGGCGATATCGCGGTCCTCGGGGCGGGCATGCACCCGTGGGGCAAGTGGGGCCATGGTTTCGTCCGTTACGGTACGGCCGCCGCGCGGGCCGCACTCGCCGACGCCGGGGTCGACTGGCGGCGGATCGACTCCGTGGTCGGCGCGGACACCGTACGCGGCGGCTATCCCGGCTATGTGGCCGGAGCCACCTTCGCCCGCGCGCTGGGCTGGCAGGGCGCCCGGGTCAGCAGTGTGTACGCCGCCTGCGCCTCGGGGGCGCAGGCGATCGCCACCGCCCGGGCCCAGATCCTCGCCGGGCTGGCCGATGTGGTGCTGGTCGTCGGCGCGGACGCCGCGCCCAAGGGCTTCTTCGCGCCCGCGGGCGGCGACCGGCCGGACGATCCGGACTGGCTCAGGTTCCGGCTCCTCGGGGCGACCAACCCCGCGTACTTCGGGCTCCACGCCCGGCGCCGGATGGCCCTGTACGGGGAAACACCGGAGGACTTCGCCCTGGTCAAGGTGAAGAACGCGGCGGCGGGCGCGCTCAATCCCGACGCCCGCTACCGGACCGCCGTCACCGCCGCCGACGTGGCCGCGTCCGCCGTGGTCGCCGATCCGCTGCGACTGCTGGACGTCTGCGCCACCTCGGACGGCGGCGCGGCACTGGTGCTCTCCAGTATGGAGTTCGCGCGGCGGCACGGAACGGACGGCCCGGTGCGGATCCGCGCCGTCTCGACCGTCACCCCCACCTATCCGCGGACCGTCCTCGATCTGCCGGACATCGCGACGGACTCGGCCGCCGTCGTCGCGCCGTCACCGGTGCCCTTCCGGGCGTCCATCGCCCGCGCGGCCTACGAGGAGGCGGGGATCGGGCCGGACGATCTCTCACTGGCCGAGGTGTACGACCTGTCCACCGCCCTGGAGCTGGAGTGGTACGAGGACATCGGGCTGTGCGCGCCGGGCGACGGCGCGCAGCTGGTCCGGTCGGGGGCGACGGCGCTCGGCGGACGGATACCGGTCAATACGAGCGGTGGGCTCGCCTCCTTCGGGGAGGCCGTGCCCGCGCAGGCCCTGGCCCAGGTCTGCGAGCTGACACGGCAGCTGAGGGGGCGGGCGGGGGCGCGGCAGGTGGCCGGGGCGCGGGTGGGGATCACCGCGAACCAGGGGCTGTTCGGCCATGGGTCGGCGGTGGTCGTGGTGCGGTGAGCGGCGACCGGGGTGGGGCGGCGTCCTGGCCCGGGCGGGGTACGGCGCGTCAGGTGGTGGCGTGCCGGTGGGCCGGGTCCACCCGGGCGAGGGCGTGTTCGACCACCGTGACCAGCACCGTCTTCACCGACTCGCGTTCCCGCGCGTCGCACAGCAGCAGGGGGACCCCGGCGTCGAGGTCGAGGGCGGCCCGCACGGACGGGACGGCGAACCGCTCGGCCCCCTCGAAGCAGTTGACGGCGACGGTGAACGGGATCCCCCGGCGCTCGAAGTAGTCGACGGCGGCGAACGAGTCCGCGAGCCGCCGGGTGTCCGCCAGCACCACGGCCCCGAGTGACCCCTGGGCCAGCTCGTCCCAGAGGAACCAGAAACGATCCTGCCCGGGGGTGCCGAAGAGATAGAGGACGAGATCCTCGCGGAGGGTGATCCGCCCGAAGTCCATGGCGACGGTGGTCGTCGTCTTGGCCTCGACGCCGCCCGTGTCGTCGAAGGGGCGGCCCGCCTCGGTCAGCTCCTCCTCGGTGCGCAGCGGGCGGATCTCGCTCACCGCGCCGACGAGGGTCGTCTTCCCGACCCCGAAGCCCCCGGCGACCAGGATCTTCAGAGCCACCGGCGGACGGCGCCGCTCCCGTTCAGAGCGCCCGAAGACCATGGATCACCTCGTGGAGGATGTTCACGTCCGGCAGCTCGGCCGGCGGAACGGGGCGGGATACGTGGACGAGCGCGTCCTCGACGAGATCGCCGACCAGGACCCGGATCACCCCGACGGGGAGGTCGAGACCGGCCGCGAGTTCGGCGATCGACTGGGGGCTGTGCCCGCACCGCTCGACGATGTCGACATGTTCCGGGGAGAGATGGTGACCGGGGCGGTCGGCCTCGGCCTCCGCGATGACGAGGGCGATCAGATCGAGCCGGTGGTGGTGCGCGGTGCTGCTGGTCCGGCCGCGCGTCATCGCGTAGGGACGGACCACCGGGCCCGCCTCGGCGTCCACGAAATGACGCGGCGGGCGGGACTGACGGGGCTTGTCCGGCTGCCGGGACCGCGGGGGCTCCAGATCCGGGTGCTCCGAGTGCTCCGAGGGGGCCGCGTGGTCCGGGTGGTCCGGGTGGTCCGGGTGGTCCGGCCGCGACGGAGCTGCCGGGGCGGGCCCCGGTGGCCCCGGTGACCGCGGTGGCGGCGGGGACGGTGGCGGAGTCGGGGGCGTACGAGGGTGATGTGGTGCAGGAGGTCCGTGGGAGTACTGGGAGGGATGGAAGCGCCGGGGTTCGTGGGGGTGATGGGCCGCGTCTCCGGTGCCGTCGCCCCCGACGTCCCTGCCGTCGCTCATACCGGACCTCACCCTCCGGCGGCCTCGTGACCGGTCCGTGGAGCGGTGGAGAGATGGGCTCCGACCCGCTTGACCATGAGCGTCATCTCGTACGCCACCTGGCCGACGTCGGATTCGGCGTCGGCGAGCACGGCGAGGCAGCTGCCGTCACCGGCGGCCGTGACGAAGAGGAAGGCGTCGTCCAGTTCCACCACGGTCTGCCGGACCGCACCGGCGTCGAACTGCCGGCCGACCCCCTTGGCAAGGCTGTGGAAGCCGGAGGCGACGGCGGCGAGGTGCTCGCCGTCCTCCCGGCTCAGCTCGCGGGAGGCGCCGGTGGCCAGTCCGTCGCCGGAGAGGACGAGGGCTCGGCGGATGCTGCCGACCCGGTCGACCAGTTCGTCGAGCAGCCAGTCGAGCGGGCCCGTACCGTTCCGGGTCCGTGGATGGCCCCCTGCGGTATCGGCCGTGGCGTGCGATGCGGTCATGGACCGTTCCCCTCCGATGTCGTTCGTGGTGCCGGACGGCTGGTGGCGGTGGTCCGGACGGCGGTGTCGTCGTCGGCGTCGTCGGCGTTCTCGCGGCGGCCCCGCTGCCAGCCCCGCTGCATGGACGCCATCCGGGCGCGTACGGCGTCCGCGTCGCGCTCCGCGTCGGGGCGGCGGGCCTGGCGGCCCGGTACGGCCGGGGCGTCGTACGGGTCCGCGGCCCGGCCCCGGGTCCCGGCCGGGCCCGGGGTGTCGCGCAGTTGCGGGGCGAGGCTGGCCTGGCGCACCCGGCGGGGCAGCCCGTCGACGAACGCGGGCGGGGCGCCCGGGGAGAGCGGGCCGCCGGCCGGCTCGTCGGCCCGGCGATGCCCCCCGGTGGGAGGCTCGGAGCCGCCGCCGGGGAGGACCGGGCCCCGGCGCGCCCGGCCGTCCCCGGACGGTCCGGGGATCTCCGGACCACCGGCGGACGGTCCGGGGATCTCCCGGCCGCCGCGCTCGGGCGACCGCGGGCGGCGCGGCAGCGGGGCCGGGGCGCTGTCGGCGGCGGGCTCCCCCGCCTGCTGGTGCTCCTCGTCGCCCGTCGGCCACGGCTCGCGGTACGGCTCGAAGTCGCCGGGCCGGACCCGGTAAACGCCGGGATCTCCGGACGGGGACCGGTAGGGATCCGGCAGGCGGGCGGGTCCGTAGCCGTCGTACGAACGGATGTCGTACGGGTCGGTGTCGTCCAGGTCGGGCCCGTACGGGTCGGTGTCGTCCTGGTGGGTCCCGTACGGGTCGGTGAACCGGTCGCCGGGGCTCCCGGGGCCACGGGGCAGGGCCGACCGCGCCCGGTCCGCGATGCCGCCGGGGGACCCGGGCGGGGCCGGGGGCGTACGGCGGCCGGGCACGCCCTGGGACGTACGGTCGAGCCGGAATCCGGACTCCCCTTCCTCCGGCGCGTCCGTCAGCAGGGCGGCGGGGAGGAAGACCACCGCCGTCGTCCCTCCGTAGGGGGATGCCTGGAGCGACACCCGGACATGCTGCCGCTGGGCGAGTCGGCTGATGACGAAGAGACCGAGGCGGTCGGTGTCCGACAGTTCGAACTCCGGGGTCTCGGCGAGCCGGAGGTTGGCTTCCAGCAGGGCCTCGGCCGTCATGCCGAGACCCCTGTCGTGGATCTCCAGGGTGAAGCCGTTGGCCACCCGCTCGCCGTGGACCTGGACGGCCGTGTCCGGGGGTGAGAACACCGTGGCGTTCTCCAGCAGTTCGGCGATCAGATGCGTCAGGTCGGCGACGGACTGGCCGCCGACGCCGATCCGGGGCAGCCGCCGTACCTCGATGCGCTCGTAGTCCTCGACCTCGGCGACCGCCGCCCGTACCACGTCCATCAGCTGGACCGGCTTGCGCCACTGGCGGGAGGGCGCGGCGCCGGAGAGGATCACCAGGCCCTCCGCGTGGCGCCGCATCCTGGTGGTCAGATGGTCGATCCGGAACAGGTCGGCGAGTTCGTCGGCGTCCTCGGTGCGGCGTTCCATGGCGTCGAGGAGGGTGAGCTGACGGTGGAGGAGGACCTGGTTGCGACGGGCGAGATTGACGAAGACCTCGGAGACGCCGCGCCGCATCTCGGCCTGCCGGACGGCGGCTTCGACGGCGGCGCGCTGGAGCGTGTTGAGGGCCCGGCCCGCCTGGCCGATCTCGTCCTCCGGGTAGTCGAGGCGGGGGGCCTCGGTCTCCACGTCGACCGGTTCGCCCGCGGCGAGCCTGCGCATCACCCCGGGGAGTCGTACGCCGGACACCTCGTGGGCCTCGCGCCGCAGCCGTGAGAGGTCACGGACCAGGTCGCGGCCGATGCGCACGGAGACCACGACGGAGACCAGCAGGGCGAGGAAGCCGAGGACGGCGGCGATGCCCGCCTTGAGGAAGACGTTGTACGCGGCCGGTTCCACCTGGTCCTCGTGGCGGGCCTCGGAAGCCACGGCCTCGCGGCGGAGTTCGCCGAGTACCGGGGCGACCGCCTCGCGCCACTCCACGGCCTCGGACGGGGTGGCGTCCGGCGCCGTCCCGGCGCCGGTGAGCCGCTGTTCGGTATCGCGCAGGGGCAGGGTCTTGGGGCCGTTCCAGAGCGCGTGGTAGATCTCGCGTTCCTTGCCGGGGAGTGATTCGAGGCTGGTCTCGTAGAGGAGCTGGCGCCGGGCGACCAGCCCGGTGAGGGCGCGCCGTTCGTCCGGGGTCACCCGGCCCGCCGTGAGGGCGGACGCGATCAGGGCGTCCTCGCGGGCGAGTGCCTCGACGGCGCGGAGGAGGCCGACGACGGCCCGGCCCTCCCGCTCCATCCCGATATCGCTGAGGGTGTGGAGGGAGTTGAGGAAGGGGAAGGCGGGATCGATGACCCCGTTGTAGTACTCCATGGCCGCGGGCCGGGACACGGTGCCCGCCTCGACGGAGCGGCGCAGCCCGACGAGCCCGTCGAACCCCTTGAGGAGCGCGGCCAGCTTCCGTTCGCCGTCGGACCGCAGGGTGTCGCGGACGTCGCCGCCCGCCGCCTCGGAGCGGACGGCGGCGACCGTACGGTCCACGGCGGCGCGCTGGTCCCGTAACGCCGTCAGCGCGCCGGACGAACGGCGGTCGGCGAGATAGACGAGGGTGTGACGGCGCTCCTGCTGAAGGGCTCCGACGGCGTCGGTCACGGGGGCGCCGACGGCGTCGACGGCCTCGTTGACGTCCAGGAGCCTGCCGGCCTCCCGGCCGGTGAGCACGGTCGTGAAGCTCCAGAGTGCGGTGAGCGAGAGCAGGGGGACGAGGAGCAGCGCCACGATCTTCCGACGGATGGACTTCCCGCGAAAGCGCATGGCCTCCCCCTGCCGAACCCGCCCCGCGGACGGCGCTCCTCCGTACTCCTCGGTCAGCAAACGGCGCGAGCCTACTACTGTCGGACAATCAACTCGAAGGGCGGACCGGGCGATTTTCGGCCGACCGGAGGGCCCTGGTTCACGGTCCGTCGCGGCATTCAAGGTGTTGGGATTCCCGGCGTGTCGGAGTGCACGGCGCGCGGTGTCGCGGCGGGGGTCGCGGGAGATGGCCGGATTCCTACGAACCGGCGGCGCGGGGGTGGAACAAAACGGAGGGTCGACGCGTCCTTATGTACGAGGCTGTTGGGAACCCAGCCGATAGTGACCGGTAGTGCGATGTTCGCCCGCACTGTCGGTATCGTGCGCGCCGGATGTGAACTCCTTTTCCGGATGGCCGGCGCGGCGCGGTGCCGTACGGCTCCGGGGTCGTCGCATCCGGACAGGGAATGGCCGGGCGGCTGCCGGTCGCGCGTAGGGACGAGGGATTCCGGGCACCCGAGCCGGTGACCGGAGCGGACATGGGGGACGTGGGGAGTGACCAGGACCATGGAGACGGGCGGGCGTCGCGATGGGGCGGAGGTCTCGGTGGAGGGGGTCCACGGGCCGCGGCAGCTCTGGGTCGACGAGCCGGAGCCGCGGGTGCGGATGGCCGATCCCGTACGCAGGGCGGCGGTCCGCGCGGTGCTGATCGTGTCGGTGACCCTCATTCAGGCGATGGTCGCCTTCCTGTGCACTCTCGCCGGATCCTGGCTCGCCTTCCCCATGGTGCTCAGCAGTGTCGCGAGCACCGTCGTGGCGACCTGGTCGGTGCTCGACGTCTGGATCACCCGCCAGGTGTGGAAGCAGCGGAACGGTGTGGTGTCCGAGCCCAGCAGCAGTGCGCGCCAGTTGCGGCGGGAGCGCCGCCGGGCGCGGCGCGCGGCGCGGTCGGCCGCCCGTGAGGACGCGCGGATACGCCGCCGGGAGCGCCGGGAGCAGGGCGGCCGCCGGGTGGCCGAGGCGGAGGTCTAGAAGGGTCCGGTCGGCTCCTCGGATGTCCCCGAGGAGGCGACCGGATCAGCCGCAGGACCAGCCGCAGGGCCAACAGTCGGGTCGGCCGTCGGGTCGGCGGCCCGGGTCGGCCGGTGCTTTACGTGTCGTCCCCGGCAGGACGGTCGCCGGAAGGCGCGGTCCCCCCGGCCGGGGCCGGGATCGTGGGTACGGGGCGGTCGGCGGCCGGGGTCGCCTGAGCGGGCACGGCAGGCCCTGCGGGCACTGCGGGTACGGCGGGCGGCTCGGACGGCGCGGCGGCCGCGGTGCGGCGGAACATCCGGGTCGCGGTGATCTCGCCGTGGATCTGCTCTCCCGACGGGTCGGGCTGGGGCAGTCCGGGCCGCAGATGCTCCTCCACACTGATGTACTTCAGTCCCGCCCGCAGATCCGCGTCGTTGCGCAACCGGATCACCAGGGGGAACTCCGCCAGCGCCGTGGTGTCGAACAGGCCGGTGGTGTACAGCAGCTGGACGCCGAGGGCGTCGGACACCGCGCGCTGCAGCTCCAGCAGATAGGTGGCGTTGGCCCGGCCGATGGGGTTGTCGAGGAAGAGCGTGCCCGCGTGGCGGTGCCGGTCACGTCCCCGGTCGTTGCTGCGGAGGGCCGCCATCGTGCAGTAGAGGGCGATGGCCGCGGTCAGCAGCTGGCCGCCGGAGAAGACGTCGCCCATCTGTCCGACGGGGACGCGTTCGGCGCGCAGCACCGCGTCCGGCTTGAGGATCTCCACCGCGATGCCCTTGGGCTGGAGCGCCGCCTGCACCCCGCGCAGCAGCAGGGACATGCCGTCCCTGCGGCCCTCGCCGTAGGCGCCGGATGCGTTCTTGCGCAGCGCGGCCCGGGTGGCCTCGTCGACGACCTCGCCGAGCCGTTCGGCGAGGGTCGCCTGGTCGGGCTCCTCGAACCGGATCCGGAGGAACTCCTGCCCCGACCACTCCCCCAGTCCTTCGGGCAGCCGGGACAGCCGCTGGGCGGAGCGGAGGGTGGCCAGTGCCGACTCGACCAGTCCGCGCAGCCGGTCGACGATGGTGTCGCGGTTGCGCTCCAGCTGGGCCAGTTCGTCGGTGAGGACGCGCAGCCGGGGCGCGAACGCCTCGGCCCAGGCGGCGGCGTGCTCCGGCAGGGCCGCGGCGGGGAGTTCCCGGATCTGCTGGCGGGCGGGGGTGCGGACCTGTTCGTAGCGGGTCGAGTTGGCGTGCCGGACGAGGACGTCGGAGGCTTCCCGTACGGCCGCTTCCGCCGCGGACAGATCGGCGGCGCAGCCCCGGAGGGACCGGCGGGCATCGGCGGCGGACAGGCGGGCTTCGGCGAGCGCGTCCGGGTACGGCTCGGCGGCCTCGGCGGGATCGTCCTCCTGGTGGTCTCGGAGCAGATCGCGGAGCTGGACCGCGGTCTCGTCGAAGCCGCCCGCGCCGTCCTCGGCGGTGCGGTGGGCGGCGAGCAGGGCGCTGTGGGCCTCGCGGGCGGTGTCCAGCGCGTCGGTGCGGGCGGCCAGTTCGCCGGTGGCGGTACGCAGCCGGCTCTGGGCGTGCCCGGCGTCGGCGGGGACGAGTTCGGCGGGCAGCTCCGTGTGGGCGGTGCCGTCGGCGGGGGCGAGGCGTTCGGCCTCGCCGCGCAGCCGGCCGAGCTTCTCGCTCGCCTCCGATGCCCGGGACTCCAGCATCTGTACGAGGGATTCGGCGCGGGCGGCGGCGGCCTGCCGGGACGGTCCGTCGGCGCCGTCGGGGCTCTCCAGGAGCTGAGCTGCGCGGGTGCGGACCTTGTTGGTGAGCCGGTCGAGTTCGGCGAGGGCGGCGCTCTCGTCGCTCTCGGCGCGGGCCTGTTCGGCCCGGAGATCGGCGCCGACGCCGACCTTCTCGTACAGTCCGGACGCGGCGCGGTACGCCTCGCGCAGGGCGGGCAGGGACGCGCGCGGTGCTTCCGTGTCCCCGGCGGCGTCCGGTCCTCCGGCGCCGCCGTGCGGCTCGGGGTGTTCGGGGGCGCCGGCGATCTCGGCGCGTTCGGCGCGCAGGGCGCGGGCGGTACGGCGGGCGTCGTCGGCGGCGCGCTGGGCGGCGCGGCGGTCCTCGTCGGCGGCCCTGGCGCGCTCCAGGCAGGTGGTGGCGCGGGCCTCGGCCTCGACCGCGTCGTCGGCGAGTTCCCGCAGCTTGAGCTGCCAGCCGGCGCGCTCCCTGAGCCGGTAGGCGAGGCCGGCGAGCGCGTCGGCGGCGCGGCGGGCACGCTGGGCGGTTTCCTGGCGCTCCTCGCGGATCCGGGCGGTCTCGGCGGCGGCTTCGTCGGCCTCCGCGCGGGCGACGCCCGCGGACGCCAGTTCCGCCCGGGCGGTCTCCGCCGTCTCCCGGGCCGCGGCGGCGCCCGCGGCGAGTTCGGCGAGCATGCCGGGCGGGCAGTCGGCGCGCCAGGAGGCGAGCCGGGCGGCGAGCGCGCGGTCCCCGGCCAGCCGGGCGGCGAGGGCCCTGATCTCCTCGTCGCGGGCGGTGGCGCGGGCGCGCAGGGCCTGCCGTTCCTCGTCGGCGGCGCCCTCGTCGTGCATGGCGGGGTTGGGCGGGACGAGGAAGACGCCGGAGTCGGCCGCCGGGCCGGCCCCGGGGTGCGGGACGGGGGCGAGGAGGGCCGCCGCGGTGCCGACGGCGACGGCGGAGCGGGGCAGCAGCGCCGCGCCGCCCAGTACCTCCCGGGCCCGGTCGTGGGAGGCGGGGTCGGTGATGACGACGCCGTCGACGAGTTCGGGCCGGGCGGCGAGGACTGCGGCGTGGTCGGCCGGGTCGACGGCCTGGGCCAGATAGCGCCAGCCGGGCAGGGCGGGGATGCCGTGTTCCGCCAGGTATTCGACGGTGGCGAGGACGTCGGGTCCCGGCGGCAGCAGTCCGCCGTCGCCGAGCGCGCCGAGGATGCGCGCGTCGTCGGCGGCGGCGGTCCGCAGGTCGAACAGCTGGCGCTCGGCCGCTGTCACGTACTGGTCGAGCAGGGCGCGCAGATCGTCGGCCCAGCGGTCGAGTTCGGCGGCGGTCAGCGGACCGCCGTCGGTGCGGGTGGCGGGCCCCGGTCGCGATGTCCCGGAGCTGCCGGGGGTGTCGGTGGCCGGGGCGGGCAGGCTGAGCAGTTCCGCCAGCCGGGGGTCCTCGGCGATGGAGGCGGCGGCCCGGTCCTCGGCCGTGTGGGCGTTCTCGGCCGCCGCCGCGGCGTCGGCGGCGCGGGCCGCGGCCAGTTCGGCGCGGGATTCGGCGGCTGCGGCCTCCTTGGCGCGCTCGGCGGCGGTCCGGCCGGTCTCGCGGGCGGTGTCCCAGGCCGCGACGGCGGTCTTCTCGGCGTCGCTGGCGGCGAGGGCGGCCCTGGCCGGGTCGGCGTCGGGCGCGGTGTCGTCGAGCCAGCCGGCCCGTACCGCCTCCGCGGTCTCCTGTTCCACCTCGGCGAGCCGCTGCCGGAGGTGACCGATCTCGCTCCGGGCGCGCTGGGCCTCGGTGGCCGCGGCGGTGGCGTCGCGGTGGGCGGCCTCGCCCGCCTCCTGGAGGACGGCGGACCGTTCTTCCTGTTCGTTGGCGAGCCCTTCGCCCTGTGCGGCGGCGGCGTGGAGGGCGCGTACGAGATCGGTGGCGGCGAGGGCGCGCGCGGCGAGGGCGGGTGCCGCGTCGCGTTCGGCCTCGCGGATGGCGGCGGCGACCCGGGTGGAGCGGTCGGTGGCGGCGCGGTGGCGCAGCACGGCCTCGGCGGCCTGCCAGGCGGAGTGCAGGGTGCGGGCGTCGGTCAGTTCGCGGCGCTGTGCGGCGGCGCCCTTCTCGGCCGCGGCGAGGGCCAGGGACGCGTGCCGGTAGGCCAGTTCGGCGGCGACGAGGGCGCTGCGGCCGCGGGCCCGGTCGGCCTCGGTGACGGTGTGGGCGGCGGCGGTGACCTGCTGGGCGAGGTCGGCGGCGCGGGCGCGTTCGGTCGTCGCGCGGGCCAGCAGCCGGCGGGTGAGGGTCCGGGTGCGGCGTTCGGCGGCGGTGTGGATCTCCCGGGCCCGGCCGCGGCGTCCGGCGGCGTCCACGATGCGGTGGAGGAGGTCGACGGAGCCCGCGGTGAAGTCGCGTTCGGCGGTCAGTTCGGCGCGGCGGCCGAGTTTGCTGCCGAAGCCGCTGACGAGGTCGGCGAGGCCGTCGGTGTCCCGGGTGTCGGTGACGGCCCGCAGCAGCAGATCGGTGAAGTCGGAGTCCTTCTTGACCGCGAAGAGTCCGGCGGCCTCGCCCTCGTCGGCGTTCATCTCCCGCTGGTAGCGGAAGAGTTCGGGGTCGAGTCCGAGGTCGCCGAGGTGCTCGTTCCAGCGGTCGTGGATCTCCTCCCAGTGGACGTCGAGATGGGGGTACGCCTTGCCCGCGTCGGTCAGCGCGTCGCGGAAGCCCTTCATCGTGCGGCGGCGGCCGCGGGCCCCGGAAGCGCCCGCGCCCGCGCCGTCGACGGGGCGGCGTACGGCGGTGGACTCGGCGACCGGGAGGGAGTCGAGGCCGAGTCCGGGGCCCGGCCGGAAGGAGTACCAGGCCTCGGCGAACTTGCGGGGGTCGTTGGAGACCTGGCGGCCCCGCCATTCGCTGACCTTGCCGACGACGACCGGTTCGCCGGTGAGGGTGTGCTGCCATTCGAGGGCGACATGGCCGCAGTCGTCGGCAAGGAGGAACTTGCGGAGCACGCCGGAGCTGGCGCCGCCCAGGGTGTTGCGGTGGCCGGGCAGCATCACGGAGAAGATCAGCTTGAGGAGTACGGACTTGCCGCCGCCGTTCTCCAGGAACAGCACGCCCGCGGGGGCGGGGCGGCGGGGCGGGCCGACCGGCTCGTCCTCGAAGAAGTCCGCCTGGGCGGGTGCGGGGTCGGGTACGGGATCGCCGACTCCGCGCAGGTCCAGCACGGTGTCGGCGTAGCGCGCACCCGCGGGCCCGATGGAGTAGAGGCGGACGCGGGACAGCTCGTACATGGCGGCGGACTCTCAGGTGTCGACTGGTCGGGGCGCCCGCAACGGCGGGGCGGGGGCGTTCGGCCGGTGGTCAGGCGTGGAAGGGGAGGCCGGCGTCGGCGGCCAGTTCGAGGTCGTCGCCGTCGGGTGGCGGCAGCAGGGTGGCGGCGCCGTCGCTGACGGGGACGACGCCCAGGTCGAGCAGTTCGGCCATAGCGGCGGTGCCCGCGAGATCGCGGACCTGGAGCTGGTAGCGGGCGGTGGTCCGGTAGGTGCCGCCGGAGTCGTCGCCGGTCCGCTGGAGGAATCCGGAGTCGGTGAGGAAGGCGACGGCCTTGCCGACGATGCCGGTGGTGGATCCGGCGAGGCGGCGGGCGTCCTTGGTGGCTCCGGTGGCGCTGCGCCGGGCGTAGATCCGCCAGGCGGATTCGAGGCCGGGGGCCCCGGTGGCCGGGTCGGTGTTCTCGCCCTGTTCCCCGGCGCGCTCCTCCAGTCTGCGGCACGCCTGGCGGACGAAGGTGTCCACGCCGTTGACAGTGACCCGGCCGATGTAGCCGTCGTCGGCGAGGTCCTCGGGCCGGGGGAAGGCCATGGCGGCGACGGCGAGATGGGCCAGTCCGTGCAGGAAGCGGTCGGCGGATTCGGCGGAGGCCCGGCGGGCGTAGTCGCCCATCCGGACGGCGAAGACGGAGTCCTCGCCCGCGGTGACGGCCATTCCGGCGCGCGGGGAGACTTCGAGGACGACGAGTCCGAGTCCGGTGGCGACGGCGTCGGCGAGCCGGGCGAAGGCGGTGTCCTCGCGGTAGCGGCGGAGGAGTTCGGCGTACTCGGCGTCGCGGGCGGGGACGAGTTTGGGCTGGAGGCCGAAGGAGACGAGGCGCGCGGCGTCGGCGGCGTCGGCCGGGGTGATCGCGGCGGTGCCCGGGCCCGGCGGTCCCGCGGGGGCGGGCGCGTCGGCGGCGGGGTCGCGCCGGGGTTCGCGCTCGGCGTGCGGTTCGGTCACTGGACGGGCTCCTCGTGCGGCTGCGGGCTGCGGTGGTACGGGACGGTGTGCTCGCGTACGGCGCCGGGGGCGTCGCCGCCCGGGGCCGGGGTACCCGGGGCGGGGCCGCCCGGACGCGGTCCGGCGGGGCGGGCGGGGGTCATGCGGCTTCCGTACGGTCGGCGGCCATCCCGGCCGCGTCGAGCAGGGCGGTCCCCACGATGAGGTCGGCGCCGCCGAATTCGGGGTCGTCCAGCGGGGTGCCGTCGTCGACGGCGAACAGCAGACGCTCCTCGCCCTGGCGGTAGGCGGTGCCGACCGGGGGGCTGGCGGCGTGGACGGCCAGCAGAGCGACGAGATACGGCAGGTCCGGGTCGCGGCGCCGGGCGTCGGCGAGCAGCCCGGAGAGCCGGCGCGGCGCGTCGTGCTCCAGATCGAGCAGCTCCGTCGCCAGGGCGAGCTGCTCCTCGGTGAAGCGGCTGTCGTCGGGGGTGGCGATCAGATCGGGCTCGGGCATCTCGGCGCCCAGGTGCTCCCGCTCGACCGGGGGTGCGAGCAGCAGCTCGACCAGGTCGCCCACGCGGACGCTGGAGGGGGTGCGCAGCCCGGTGCCCCGGGCGAAGAAGGCGTCCGTCACCTTGATCGCCGATTCCAGGGGCAGCGGCAGGACCGGGGCGAGGAGCTGTCCGTACAGGTCGAGTCCGGTACGGGTGGTGGGGCGGGCGAAGGCCTGGCGGTCCTGTTCGGCGCGGAAGAGGGGGCCGGCCTCCAGCAGCCGGGACTGGAGCTGGGTGTGGCGGCGGATGCAGTCCTTGACGATGTCGACCAGCTCGGCGGCGCGCCGCTTGTGCTCGGGGTCCTCGGCTTCGTCGCGTGCCTTGCGGATGTTGGTGAGGATGGCGTTCTCGTGGCGGTAGCGGTCGGCGACGTGGTCGAGGGCTTCGGCGATCATGTCGGGGACCGTGTTGAGCCAGTCCACGGCGCGGACGTTGCGCCGGGTGGCCTCCAGGGTGCGGCGGAGGGTCTCCGAGTACTGCACGGTGCGGTAACGGGCCTGTTCGGCGGCGAGCTGGGCGTCGGCGAGCCGGCCGCGGCTGATGAGGACCTCCAGCTTGACCTCGGCGGCGATCTGGGCGCTGGTGACGTCGGTGTCGAGGGCGCCGACGAGGACGTTCACCGCCTCGTCCGTGGTGCGCAGATAGACGGCGCCGCCGTAGCCGGGGACCTCTTCGAGGAGTTTGAAGTCGTAGTCCCGGCGGGTGTAGACGCCGTCGGTGCCGAAGGTGCCGTAGACGGCGCGGAAGCCCCGGTCGACACTGCCGACATTGATCAGGTTCTCCAGGACCCAGCGGGCGACGCGTTCGTGTTCGGCGGCGGGGCGGGCCGGGGCCTGGGCGGCGACCCGGGGCAGCAGCCTGGCGATGATCTGGTCGTGGTCGGCGCCGGTGTCGAAGTCCATGTTCAGGGTGACCAGGTCGATGGCGGAGAGGGCGACCTCCGCCATCGCGTAGACCGAGTACTCACCGGCGAGATTCGCCTTGCGGACGTCGAGGTCGTGCAGCGGGGCGGTGCAGGCGAGCGCGCGCAGGCGGCGCGCGAGACCTTCGTCGGCGGCCGGACCCTGCGCGGGCCGCGGCCCCGTGCTGAGCTGGGGCGGAACGGTTTCCGTCGAGGCGGGCGAAGTCACGGTGCACAGATTAGGTCCTCGCACCGACAACGGTCGAAACGGCGAAACGCGAAACTTGTCCGGATGGCGTCCCGGGGCGGTGCCGGGCAGGGATCCGCCGGGCCCCGGAGCCCGGCCACGGCGGTCAGAAGGCGTCGGTGTCCTCGTCGGCGACGGCTCGGGCGTAGACCTCGGTCAGCTGGGCGCGGGAGTCCTCCAGATAGTCGGCGAGGAGCCGCTCGGCGGCGGTGCGGTCGCCGTCGCGGAGGACTTCGAGGATCTCCCGGTTGCGGAGGAGGTAGGGGCGGTGGAGGCCGCGGGGGTCGTCGACGACGTGGAAGACGAGGCGCAGCTCGGCCAGGACGCCGCGCATCAGCTCGTCCGTACGGGCGCTGCCGGCGAGGGCGACGAGTTCGCGGTGGAAGTGGATATTGGCGGTGGCGACGCCGGTCCACTCCTCGTCGTGCTCGTGGCGCTCGCCCGCGGCGACGGCCTCCTCGAGACCGTCGAGCGGATACGGGGGCTCGCCGAGGTCGTGGACGACGGCGCATTCGACGAGCCGGCGGGTGCGGTAGATGTCGGCCACGTCGCGGACCGCGAGCCTGCGGACGAAGACCCCCCGGTTGAGCTGGTGGACCAGCAGCCGCTCGCGGGTCAGCAGCCGGAACGCCTCGCGCAGGGTGTTGCGCGAGACGTTGAGGGCCTTGCCGATGCCGTCCTCGGACAGCCGCTCGCCCGGGCGGAAGTAGCCCTCGGCGATCCGGGTGCGCAGGATGTCCGCGACCCGTTCGGCGGTGCTGGTGCGGCCGAGCAGTGCCCGGTCGTCCGCCAGTCCGCCCGTGGCCGCGCCGACTCCGTCCGTTTCCCGCCGTGTCGTCCCCACAACACCCCACCCTTTCCGGCACGGGCCCGTTTCAACCCGGCGCGCGGTAGCCATCGTAGAAGGGCATGACGTCCCAACGCGCCCCTTGTCGGATCGTTCAACGATCCTCTAGCTTGGCGGAACAGGGTCGTTGCCGCCCCGGGGGTGGTGTCGCCCGTGCTCCTTCCTGATGTCCTTCGCGCTCCTTTCCTCCTGCGAGGTGCAGATGAGTACGGTTCGGGTACAGCCGAAGAAGGGCCGCCCCGCCGAAGACGGCGCGGACGGCGGCGCGTTCGCCTGGCTGCGGGCGCTCGGCCCGCGCGGGCGCCGCGCCTTCGGCGGCGCGTTCGGGGGCTACGCCCTCGATTCGTACGACTACTTCACCCTGCCGCTGAGCATGATGGCCATCGCGGCCTACTTCTCCCTGGACAACGGGCAGACGGGGCTGCTGACCACGGTCACGCTGGTGGTGTCGGCGGTGGGCGGCGCGCTCGCCGGGATCCTGGCCGACCGGATCGGCCGGGTGAAGGCCCTGATGGCCACCGTGATCACCTATGCCGTGTTCACCGTGGCCTGCGGTTTCGCCCCCAACTACGAGACGCTGCTGGTGTTCCGCGCCCTTCAGGGGCTCGGTTTCGGCGGTGAGTGGGCGGTCGGGGCGATCCTGGTCGCCGAGTACGCGACGGCGAAGCACCGCGGGCGCACCCTCGGATTCGTGCAGAGCGCGTGGGCCGTCGGCTGGGGGCTCGCGGTCGTCGTCTACACCCTGGTCTTCTATCTGCTCGACCCGGACACCGCCTGGCGGGTCATGTTCTTCACCGGCGCCGCCCCCGCGCTGCTGGTGATCTATGTACGGCGCCATGTCCAGGACGCGCCCCGGGTGGAGGCACAGCGCGACGGCAGCGCCCGGCGCGGCTCCTTCCGGGCGATCTTCCACAAGGATCTGCTGCGGGTCACCCTCTTCGCCACCCTGCTCTCCACGGGTGTCCAGGGCGGCTACTACACCCTGGCGACCTGGGTGCCGACCTATCTCAAGAACGAACGCGGGCTCACCGTGGTCGGTACCGGCGGCTATCTGGCGTTCCTGATCACCGGCGCGTTCCTCGGCTATCTCACCGGGGGCTATCTCACCGACCGAATAGGCCGCAAGAACAACATCCGGCTGTTCGCGGTGCTCTCGGCGGTGGGCGTGCTGGCCTACTCCCAGCTGCCCGCGGGGGAGAACGGGCTGCTGCTGGTCCTCGGCTTCCCCCTCGGGTTCTGCATGTCGGCGATCTTCAGCGGATTCGGCTCCTTCCTGAGCGAGTTGTATCCCACCGAGATCCGCGGCACGGGCCAGGGATTCACCTACAACAGCGGTCGCGCCGTGGGGGCCTTCCTGCCGACCCTGGTCGGCTATCTCTCCGACAGCTGGGGCGTCGGCGGGGCTCTGGTCCTGGGCGCCGTGGGCTACGGTCTGGCTTTCGTCGCGCTGTTCGGCCTGCCCGAGACCCGTGGCCGGGAACTGCTGTGACAGGGACGCGGCCCGGTGTCGTGCCGTGGCTGTGGCTGTGGCTGTGGCTGTGGCTGTGGCTGTGGCTGTGGCTGTGGCTGTGGCTGTGGCGCATCGTGACGCACTCCGGCGGGCAGAGCGCCGCGATCTCCTGTGACGACTCCCGCGGAAAGAGAGGAGACACCGGATGACCCGGGCTTCCATCGATCTCAACGCCGATCTGGGCGAGGGGTTCGGCCGTTGGCGGCTCACCGACGACCGGGCACTGCTGTCGGTGGTCACCAGCGCCAATGTCGCCTGCGGCTTCCACGCGGGGGACGCGGTGACCATGCGGGAGGTGTGCGGGCTCGCGGCCGAGCGGTCGGTACGGATCGGCGCCCAGGTGTCCTACCGGGATCTGGCCGGCTTCGGGCGGCGCGCGATGGACGTCCCTGCGCGGGAGCTGTCGGCCGAGGTCGCCTATCAGATCGGCGCCCTGGAGGTCTTCGCCAGGGCGGCCGGTTCACGGGTGTCGTATGTGAAGCCGCACGGCGCCCTGTACAACCGGGTGGTACGGGACGAGGAGCAGGCGGCGGCCGTGGTGGAGGGGGTGCTGCTGGCGGGCGAGCGGCTGCCGCTGCTCTCCCTGCCCGGGTCGGCGCTCCACGAGCTGGCGCGGAAGGCGGGACTGCCGGTGATCACGGAGGGATTCGCCGACCGCGCCTACACCGCGGAGGGCACCCTGGTGCCGCGCGGGGAGGACGGGGCGGTGCTGACGGACGAGGCGGCCGTGGTCGAACGGTCCGTCGGCATGGCCCGCTCCGGGGTGGTCACCGCGCGCTGCGGGCGGACCGTGCCGGTCCGGCCCAGGTCCCTGTGCGTCCACGGGGACACCCCGGGCGCGGTGGAGCTGGCCCGGCGGATACGGCGGGGGCTCGTGGAGGCGGGCGTGCGGGTGGAGGCGTTCGTATGAGGGCGCTCCGGGTGGGTGAGCGGGGTCTGCTGATCGAGCTGGCCGACGGGGACGAAGTGGGGGCGCTGCACGCCGAGTTGCTGCGCCGGAGGGCGGCCGGGCTGCTTCCGCCGGTGACGGAGATCGTGCCCGCCGCCCGGACCGTGCTGCTGGACGGGGTGGCGGATCCCGGGGGTCTCGCGGCGGAGCTGGCCGGCTGGGAGCCCGCGCCCGCCGGCGGCACGGCGCGGGGGGCGGTCGAGGTGCCGGTCCGTTACGACGGGCCGGATCTGGCGGAGGTGGCGGCGTTGTGGGGGGTCGCCGACGACGAGGTGGCCGCGATCCACTCCGCGGTGGAGTTCCGGGTCGCGTTCTGCGGGTTCGCCCCCGGCTTCGGCTATCTGACCGGGCTGCCCGCGCGCTACGCGGTACCGCGCCGGGCGACGCCGCGGACGGCGGTGCCCTCCGGGGCGCTCGGCCTCGCCGGGCCGTACTCGGGCGTCTATCCCCGCGCCTCGCCCGGCGGCTGGCGGCTGATCGGGCGGACGGATCTGGAGCTGTGGGATCCGGGCCGGGATCCGGCCGCGCTGCTGTCACCGGGGGTCCGGGTGCGGTTCGTGCCGGTGGATCCATGACCGATCAAGCGGTGGTGGTCGTCAGGGCGGGGGCGCTGACCACGGTTCAGGACCGGGGCAGACCGGGGTACGCCCATCTCGGGGTGCCGCGTTCGGGCGCCCTGGACGCGCCCGCGGCCCGGCTGGTGAACCGGCTGGTGGGCAACGCGGAGGGGGCCGCGGTGCTGGAGACCACGGTCGACGGCTGCGCGGTCCGGCCGCGCCGGGCGGTGACGGTGGCCGTCGGCGGGGCGCCCTGCGGGATACGGGTGGACGGGCGCCCGGTGGCGTGGGGGGCGCCGGTGCGGGTGCCCGCGGGGGCGGTATTGGACATCGGGCGGGCGAGCCGGGGCGTACGGTCCTATGCGGCGTTCGCGGGCGGGATCGCCGTGGATCCCGTGCTCGGGAGCCGGTCGACGGATCTGCTGTCGGGGCTGGGTCCCCCGGTCGTCGCCGACGGCGCGGTCCTGCCGCTGGGCGCTCCGGCGGGGCCGTCCGCCGGAGCCGGCGGGCCGGTGCCGTGGCCGGGGCCGCCCGTCGAACTGGTGCTCCGGGTGCGGCTCGGGCCGCGTACGGACTGGTTCACCCCGGCCGCGCTGCGGGCCCTGTTCTCCGGGGGTCACCGGGTGTCCCCGGCGAGCAACCGGATCGGGATCCGGACACAGGGCCCGGCGCTGGGGCGGGCGCGGGGCGGGGAGCTGCCGAGTGAGGGCATGGTGCTGGGCGCGGTGCAGGTGCCGCCGGACGGGCGTCCGGTGGTCTTTCTCGCCGACCATCCGACGACGGGTGGCTATCCGGTCGTCGCGGTGGTCGACGGCCGTGATCTGCCCGCGGCGGCCCAGGCGGTTCCCGGCACCCCGGTCCGCTTCGTCGACCTGTCCTGAGGCCCGGGGAACGGCAGGACCGGCAGGACCGGCAGGACCGGCACGGTCACCCGGGGCGACCGGTCCACAAGGGGCGGCCGGATCGCGCGGAACGGTCGGATCACCCGCGGTTCCGGGGGTCGTCCGGGGTGCCGTAGCCTCCGCCGCCCGGGGTCAGCAGGACCAGGACGTCGTCCGGGGCGACCTGTGCCGTATCGGTTCCGGCGAGAGGGGTGACCGTACCGTCGGCGCGTTCGACGCGGTTCTCGCCGAGGGCTCCCGGGGCGCCGCCGGCCATGCCGTAGGGGGCGATCCTGCGGTGCCCGGTGAGCAGGGCGACGGTCATGGGTTCGAGGAAGCGGAGCCTGCGGACGACACCGTCACCGCCGTGCCAGTGGCCCGCTCCCCCGCTGCCGCGGCGGACGGCGAAGGAGTCGACCCGGACCGGGTAGCGCCATTCGAGGATCTCCGGGTCGGTCAGCCGGGAGTTGGTCATATGGGTCTGGACGGCGTCGGCGCCGTCGAAGCCGTCGCCCGCGCCGGAGCCGCTGGCCACGGTCTCGTAGTACTGCACCCGGTCATTGCCGAAGGTCACGTTGTTCATGGTGCCGGAGCCCTCCGCCTGGACCCCGAGCGCCGCGTACAGCGCGCCGGTCACCGCCTGGGAGGTCTCCACATTGCCCGCGACGGTCGCCGCGGGCGGTTCGGGCGCCAGCATCGACCCGGGCGGCACCCGGATGTCGAGCGGTTCCAGACAGCCGCTGTTGAGGGGGATGTCATCGCCGACGAGGGTACGGAAGACGTACAGCACGGCGGCCGTGACCACGGAGGTCGGCGCGTTGGTGTTGTCGGAGCGCTGCGGGGACGTACCGGCGAAGTCGACGACCGCGCCGCGCCGGGCGCGGTCCACGCGCACGGCGACCCGGATGACCGCGCCACTGTCCGTCTCGTAGGCGTACGACCCGTCGCCGAGCCGGGCCACGATCCGGCGGACGGACTCCTCGGCGTTGTCCCGGACGTGCCGCATATAGGCTCGCACCACATCGAGGCCGAACTGGTCGACCATGTCGCGCAGTTCGGCGATGCCCTTCTCGTTGGCCGCGATCTGGGCGCGCAGATCGGCGATGTTGGTGTCGGGGGCGCGGGACGGATGACGGGCCCCGGTGAGCAGCTCCCGGGTCTCCCGCTCCCGCAGCCGGCCGTCCCGTACCAGCAGCCAGTTGTCGAAGAGCACGCCCTCCTCCTCGATGGTGGTGCTGAAGGCGGGCATGGAGCCGGGGGTGATCCCGCCGATCTCCGCGTGGTGGCCCCGGGAGGCGACCAGGAACAGCAGTTCGGCGCCGGTGTCGTCGTAGACCGGGGTCACGACCGTCACATCGGGCAGATGGGTGCCGCCGTGGTAAGGGTCGTTGACGGCGAACACGTCGCCCGCCCGCATCCCGTGGCCCGCGCCGTCCCGGTCGCGCCGCAGCACCTCCTTGATGGACTCGCCCATGGAGCCCAGATGGACGGGGATGTGCGGGGCGTTGGCGATGAGATTGCCCTCGGCGTCGAAGAGGGCACAGGAGAAGTCGAGGCGTTCCTTGATGTTGACGGAGTGCGCGGTGTTCTCCAGGCGTACGCCCATCTGCTCGGCGATGGACATGAAGAGGTTGTTGAAGACCTCCAGGAGGACGGGGTCCACCGCCGTTCCGGCGGCCGCGTCGGACGGCCGGGGCGCGGTCCGGGTCAGCAGCAGATGCCCGCCGGGGCCGGCCTCGGCGCGCCAGCCGGGGTCGACCACGGTGGTGGCGTCGTCCTCGGCGAGGATCGCGGGGCCGGTGACGGTGTCGCCGGGGCGCAGATCGGCGCGGTGGCGCAGGGGTACGTCGTGGCGGGCCCCGGCCGTGTGGAGGGGGACGAGAGCTCGCGGACCGGGCTCCCTCCCCGGGCCCGGCGGCGACTGGGGCTTGTCGTCCTCCGGGTGCCGCTCCCCCGCCGCGCCCGTGGCCTCGACCGACACGGACTCGACGACCAGGGGCTTGTCCATGGTGAACGCGTACCGGGCGCGGTGGGCGGCCTCGAAGGCGTCCCGCATGGCGTCGGCCGTGTCCAGGGGTACGGGCAGCCCCGCGTCGGTGCCCTCGTAGCGGATCACGACCCGGGCCCGGGTGGTGATCGACGCGTCCGGTACGCCGTCGGCGCGGAGTTCGTCCCGGGCGCGGTCGGCGAGCCGTCCGCAGACGTCCCGGACCCGTCCGACGGCGGTCTCGGTCAGCGCGGTCTCCACGGACCGCTCCCGCATCGCGGTGGCGTCGGCGAGTCCGATGCCGTACGCGGAGAGCACTCCGGCGAGCGGCGGGACGATCACGGTGCCCATGCCGAGGGCGTCGGCGACCGCGCAGGCGTGCTGGCCGCCCGCGCCGCCGAAGGAGGTGAGGGCGTAGCGGGTGATGTCGTGTCCCCGCTGGACGGAGATCTTCTTGACCGCGTTGGCCATGTTGAGCACGGCGATCTCCAGGAAGCCCGCGGCGACCTCCTCGGGGCCGTGGTCGGTCCCGGTCTCGCGCCGGACGCGTTCGGCGAGGGCGGTGAAGCGCTCCCGTACGAGATCGGCGTCGAGGGGCCGGTCGCCGTCGGGGCCGAAGACGGCGGGGAAGTGGGCGGGCTGGATCCGGCCGAGCATCACATTGGCGTCGGTGACGGTCAGCGGGCCGCCGCGGCGGTAGCAGGCGGGTCCGGGGTCGGCGCCCGCGGAGTCGGGGCCGACGCGGTAGCGGCGGCCGTCGAAGTGGAGGACGGAGCCGCCGCCCGCGGCGACGGTGTGGACGCTCATCATGGGGGCGCTCATCCGCACCCCGGCGACCAGGGTGCCCGGTTCGCGTTCGAACTCCCCGGCGTAGTGGGAGACGTCGGTGGAGGTACCGCCCATGTCGAAGCCGATGACGCGGTCGTAGCCGGCCCGCCCCGCGGTACGGGCCATGCCGACGACGCCGCCCGCGGGGCCGGAGAGGACGGCGTCCTTGCCGCGGAAGCGGGCGGCCTCCCGCAGCCCGCCGTTGGACTGCATGAACAGCAGCCGGATCCCGGGCAGTTCGGCGGCGACCTCGTCGACGTACCGCCGCAGGATCGGGGAGAGATAGGCGTCGACCACGGTGGTGTCGCCGCGGGGCACCAGCTTGATCAGGGGGCTGACCTCGTGGGAGCAGCTGACCTGGGTGAACCCGAGGTCGCGGGCGGCCTTCGCGACAAGGGTCTCGTGCTCGGGGTGGCGGTAGCCGTGGAGCAGGACGACGGCGGCGGAGCGCACCCCGGCGGCGTGGACGGCGGCGAGCCGTTCGGTGACGGCTTCGAGGTCGAGGGGGCGGACGACCGTACCGCGGGCGTCGATCCGTTCGGGGACCTCGACGACGCGTTCGTACACGGGCGGCGGAAGCTCGATCCTGCGCTCGAAGATCCGGGGCCGGTTCTGGTAGGCGATGGCGAGGGCGTCGCCGAACCCCTCGGTGATCAGCAGGGCGGTGGGTTCGCCGCGCCGCTCCAGCAGGGCGTTGGTGGCGACGGTGGTGCCCATCCGGACGACGGCGACCCGCTCGGCGGGCACCGGCTCACCGGGGCCGAGGCCGAGGAGCAGCCGGATCCCGGCGACGGCGGCGTCGCGGTAGCGCCCGGGGTCGTGGGAGAGGAGCTTGCGGGTGACGAGCCGGCCGTCGGGACGGCGGCCCACGATGTCGGTGAACGTGCCGCCTCGGTCGATCCAGAACTCCCAGCGCCCGGTCATGCCCTCATGATGACCCCGCCGGGCGCCGCGGGCGCCGCGGACGGCCGGACGGCCCGGGGGCGTCGCGGTGATGGCGACAACCCACCCGGCGGCGGCCCGCCGGCGCGGCGCGGCGCGCGAACGCCTGCCCGTGGGGCGTGCCCCGGCAGGCGCCGCCGTGGGCGGCCGTATACCCCGGGCCGTCGAGGTCCGTGAGAAGCCGGACGGTTCCGGGCCGTCGTGGTCCGTGAGAGGCCGGACGGCTCCGGGGCGTCACGGCCGGCGGCCCGCGACGCCCCGCCCGGACCGTGGGGCGGCAACGGTACGTCCCCGGAGCCCCGGGCCCGGCGCGCGGGCCGGGAGCCGGGGGCGCGGGCCAGGGAGCCCGGGGGGCGCCGCCCGGCGCTGAGGGCGCCGGGCGACCGGGTGGCGCCGGGCGGCCGGGTGGCGACCTCAGCGCCGGGGGTGCCGGGCGGCCGGGTGGCGACCTCAGCGCCGGGCGGCCGGGTGGCGCGGGGACTCAGAGGGGCGGGACGTCCGAGGCCATCCGGCTGCGGACCGCCGTCTGGACCTCGGCCTCCTCCGCCGGATCGGCGGCGAGGCGGCGGAACCGTTCGGCGACGCGCAGATCGCCGGTCGCGGCGTGGCGGGCGGCCACCTCGCGCGTGGTCTCCTCGCAGTCCCACAGGCATTCGACGGCGAACCCTGTGGCGAACGACGGATCGGTCGCCGCCAGGGCGCGCGCGGCACGGCCCCGCAGGCAGGACGACGCGGTCTCGCGGTAGACGTGCCGCAGGACGGGGGCCGCGCAGGCGATCCCGAGCCGGCCCGCGCCGTCGACCAGGGTCCACAGCAAAGGGGCGTCCGGGCCCTGGGCGCGGACGGTCTCGCGGAGCGCGCCGAGGACGAGCCGGGCGTCGTGCGCCCCGCCCCGGCAGGCGAGCACCCCGGCGGCGGATGCCCCGAGCGCGTCGGGCCGGTGGACCCAGCCGCGGGCCCGGTCGACGGCCTCGTCGCCGCACATGCGCTCGAACGCGGCGACGGCGGCGTCGGCCACCGCCCGGGAGCCGGCGGATACGGCGTGCTCGATCAGATCGAGGACGACGGGGTCCCGGCGTTCGGCGAGATAGTGGAGCGCCGCGGCGCGGGCGCCGTCGGCGCCGTCGCGGGCGGCGACCAGGATGGCGGGCCGGTCGGCGTCGGAGGCGACGGCGGCCAGGCAGCGCGCGGCGGGGACATGGAGGGGTGTGCCGCGCTCCTGGCCCTGGTCGGCCCAGTCGAAGACGGACTGCACGCTCCAGCCGGGCCGGGGGCCGCCGGACCGCATCTGGCGCTGCCAGCGGTCGAAGGACCCGGCCTCCCGGGCGGCGCGCACCCGGGCGCCGACGCTCTCGCGCGGATCATCGGCCCACAGCCGCCAGGGCCGGGGCTCGAAGGCGTCGCGTACGGCGACGGCCAGCTCGGCGTCGCCCTCGGGTCCGGCGGGGAATCTGGCGAGGACGGGCTCGGCGAGGGCGCGCAGCCCCGCGTCGTCGTCACGGAGCGCCAGCTCGTCGAGCGCCCACTCCCAGTTCGCCCCGCGGGCCGCGTACTCGCGCAGCAGGGCGAGGGCGTCCCGCCGGCCGTAGGCCGCGAGATGCCCCAGGACGGCGAGCGCGAGCCCGGTACGGGCCTCGTCGGTGTCCAGGACGTCGTCGGTGTCGCGGAGATGGCTCCCGATCTCCTCCAGACCTCCGTGGAGGTCGAGGTAGAGCCGGGCGTAGTACAAGGAGCGGTTCTCGACCTGCCAGTCGTGGCGGGGATCGTTCAGCACACAGTGGTTGAGGGCGGCGAGCGCCTCGGCGCGTGGCGCGGCGAGGGCGTGCAGCGTGCCGTCGCCGCGGCCCCTCTGCAACAGACCGAGCAGCGTACCGCTCGGCGCTATGACTGGATCGAACATGGGGAAAGCCTCACATCAAGCTCTCGACGCAACCGGGGACGGGAATGCCTAGGCCGCGCAGCAGCCCGGGGAACCGGCCCGCGCCCTGCTCGTCGTCCGCGCCCTCTGCTTGCTGTAGACCATGTTCCTCGCCTCTCGTCGGTGGGCCCCAGGGGAATTCCCGGTGATGTCCGGGACAGGACCCGTCGTCATGATGACCCACCCATATCGCCACCGCGACCACATTTACGACGTCCCTCCCCGGTGGTCCCCGCGCATGGCGCGCGCGGCCTTCCGGGGCGGAGCCGGAAACTCTCCGTGACGAAGGGGTGGGGCCGATCGGTCGCCTCAGCGGTCGCCGGGGTGCCCGAACAGTTCCAGAAGCTCTGTCTTCCCAAACATTCGCGCGGTATCCACGGCGGAGGGGGTTCCGGCCGCCGGATCCGCCCCGTGGGCGAGCAGGACGCGGACGACCTCGTCCTCGCCCTTGAAGACCGCCCCGGCGAGCGGGGTCTGGCCGCGGTCGTTGGCGCGGTCCGGGTCGGCGTCCCGGGCGAGCAGGGCCTCGACCGCCGCCGCGTGCCCGTGGTAGGCCGCGAGCATCACCAGGGTGTCGCCGCGGTCGTTGGTGAGATTCGCGGGCACCCCGGCGTCGACGTACGCGGCGAGCGCCTCGGTCTCCCCCCGGCGCGCCAGGTCGAAGACCTTGGTCGCGAGTTCGACCACGTCCGGGTCGGGGGACTCACTCATCGCGGGGACCGCCTCTCGTTCGTCGGGGGTTCCGTCTCCGGCTCCGCTGACCTGGGTGTACGGCGGGAACAGCCGTACGAGCGACGCACAGCGTACTGCCCGTACGGACGGCCGGGCCGCGCGCTCGGGCCGCAACCGCCCCGCGGCGGGGCGCCGGGTCGGCTCCGGACCGCGCGACGGCGGGGGCGGGGCGGCGGGCGGGTGCCGCGCCCGTATGTCCGCGCCTTCCCGTCCCCCTGGGCCGCGCACCCCTCTTCGCGTCCGCCAATCTGGTGAAATTCACCCCTTTTCACCTCTTTGCACCTTTAATCACATATGCACTTCCTGTGAGGCTGGAAGTACTCAAGGTGACTGTCCCCTCACCCAGGAGAACACCATGATCCTCTCCATCTCGGGCGTGGTCCTGCTCGCGATCATCGTCTTCCTCTTCTTCAAGAAGGACGGCCTCAAGGCGTCCCACGCGCTCGTCTGCGCCCTCTTCGGCTTCTTCCTCGCGGGTACCGCCATCGCGCCCAGCATCACCGCTGGCAGCCAGAGCCTGGCCAGCCTGCTGGGCGGCATCAAGTTCTGATCAGCCGCCTGTTCCACCCCCGGTCCCGCCCCCTGTCCCCCGTTCCGCCGCCCGTCCCGCCCCCTGCCCCCGTTCCGCCGCCGGTTCCGCCGCACCGTCCCGTGCGTCCGGCCCCGGCGCTCCACCCCCGTCCCGACCCACGAACCCCGGCCCTCAGGAGTACGACGTGGCCCCGCGACCACTCACCCGCATCATGAGCAGCGGTACCGCGCGGCTCGCCCGGAGCCGGGAGCTCGCCCGCTCCGCCACGAACGGGGCCACGGACGTGCTCCATCCCCTGATCGTCATCTCCCGGGGCCTGCGGGAGCTGACCGTGTCGACCCGGCGGAGATGGGCCGACACGCCCAAGGAGAAGCGGGGTCCCGCCCTCTTCTTCGCGGGCGCGGGGGTGCTGGTGGTCGCGTTCGTCCCGTACGGGCCCCTCACGGCCCTGATCTCGGTGATGGCCGCCGCCGCGTGGAAGGGGCGGGCGCACGGCTCCGACGACCCGGACACGGGTCCCGACGAGGCGGCCGCCGGACGGCTCCAGGCCCTCTACGAGGCCCTCGTGCCCTACTTCGCGGTCCCCGACGACCCCGCCCCGCTGTTCACCCCCGGCGGCCGGTGGGACAGCGCCTTCTCCGACGCCGCCTTCGACGAAGCGGGGCGGCTGACGGCGCTGCGCATCCGCTACCCGGCGTACTTCACCGACGGCGAGGCCGCGTCCCGGGCCCGGATCGAGCAGGTGCTGCACGCCAAGTCGGGCCGTGGCCGCGAGTACCGCTTCGACTGGGACGAGGAGGGCAACGAGCTGGTGCTCGGTGTGCTCCCGGCGCTGCCGACCACCGTCGTCGCCCAGCACTTCGTCACCGCTCCCGGCGAGACCGTCCTCGGCTTCACCGACGCGGGCGCGGTCCGGCGGACCCTGCCCGTCACGGACGAGGGCTCCGACGGCACCACCCGGGACGCCCCGCCGGTGATCTGGCGGACCGGCCCCCGCTCGGCCGAACCGCATCTGCTCGTCGTGGGCGACCCCGGCAGCGGCACCTCGACCCTGCTGCGGTCGATCGCCGTGCAGGCGCTGCGGCACGGGGACGTCCTGATCGTGGAGGGCGGCGGTACGGGCGAGTACGCGTTCCTGGCCGGTCGGGTGGGTGTGGCCGCCGTCGAGTGCTCCTTCACCGGCGCGGTCGCCGCCCTCGACTGGGCGGCCCGGGAGACCGAGCGGCGGCTGATCGCCGCGAACCACGCGCGCCAAGCCGGGCTGCCCGCTCCCCCCGACACCCGGCGACCGCTGTGGATCCTGGTGGACCGGCCGTCGGCCCTGGGGCATCCGGCCGCCGCCGACGGCCGCCCCGACCCGCAGGAACTGCTCCATGTCCCGTTGCGGCACGGCCGGGCGGCCCAGGTGATCGTGGTGGTCGCCGAGCAGACCGACTATCTGGACTCCCTCACCGACGCGGTACGCGACCACACCCGCGCCCGGGTGGCGCTCGGGCCGCTGCCGGCCGGGCGGATCGAGGCGGTGCTGGGCGGCCGGCCGCCGACGACACCCGTACCGCACATCCCGCCGGGGCGCGGTTACGCGCGGCTCGGCACCGGGCCCGTGCTGCGGATCCAGGTACCGGCGACCCCGGACCCGTACGACGAAGCGACGAGCGAGCACCACCGCGAAGCGGTGCTGGAACTGCTGCCCGAACGCCATGACGAGCTGGTGGACGAGCCCGCGGCGGACCGGCCGCAGGTACCGATCCCCGCCGAACCCGCCGAACCCGCCGAGCCCACGGCGGGTCCGGCCGACCGGAACGGCGCCGACGGCCGTACGGCTCCCACGGCGGGACCGGCGCCGGTGCCCGCCGAGGGCTGACCCTCCACCCTCCGTCGCACCGGTACGGCCCCAGGCGCCCCGGTACCCCGCTCCGGTCCCCCGGTCCCCCGACCCCCCGGCCCGTCTCAGGCCACGAAGGTCCGCTGGGACTCGGTGCCGGTGGTCCCGCCGCGCTCCACCAGCCGGGCCGCCGCCGCCAGCCGGACGGCGGCCTCGTCGGCCACGGGACCGGCGACCGTGAACGGCAGTCGTACGAAACCCTCGAAGGCCCCGTCGACCCCGAACCGGGGCCCCGACGGCACCCGGATGCCCACCCGCTCGCCCGCCTCCGCGATCCGCGATCCGGAGAGACCGCCCGTGCGCACCCACAGCGTCAGCCCGCCGCCGGGCACCGTGAACTCCCATTCGGGCAGCTCGCGGCGGACCGCGGTGACCAGCGCGTCCCGGTTCTCCCGCGCCTGGTGGCGCCGGACGGCCACCGCCTCCTCCCAGCCACCGGTACGCATCAGCCAGTTGACGCCGAGCTGCTCCAGCACGGGGGTGCCCAGGTCCGCGTAGGCGCGGGCGGCGACGAGGGAGCGGATCACATCGGGCGCGGCCCGGACCCAGCCGATCCGCATACCCGCCCAGAACGCCTTGCTCGCCGAGCCGACCGTCACCACCGTGCCGCCCGCCGGGTCGAAGGCGCAGACCGGCCGGGGCCGTGGCGCGTCCTCGTCGAGCGGCAGTTCGGCCATCGTCTCGTCCACCACGAGCACGGTCCCCGCGGACTTGGCCGCCTCCACCAGACCGCGCCGCCGCTCCTCGTCGGCCAGCGCGCCCGTGGGGTTGTGGAAGTCGGCGACGACGTACGCCAGCCGGGGCGCCGCATCCCGCAGCACCTGCCGCCAGCGGTCCAGGTCCCAGCCGCCGAGGCCTTCCAGCATGGCCACCGGGACCAGCCGGGCCCCGGCCTCGCGCATCAGTTGGAGGATGTTCGCGTACGAAGGCGACTCCACGGCGACCCGTTCGCCGCGCCCCGCGAAGAGATGGCAGAGCGCGTCCATGGCGCCCATCGCACCGGTGGTCACCATGATCTGCTCGGGCATGGTGGGGATACCGCGCGCCGTGTAGCGCTCGGCGAGGAGCTGCCGCAGGACGGGGATGCCCGCCGGATAGTCGCCGTGGGTGTGGGCGTACGGCGGCAGCTCCTCCAGGGCGCCCTGTATCCCCCGGGTGAGCCAGGGCTCGGGCGCCGGGAGGGCGGCGCAGCCCAGGTCGATCATCGAGCCGAGGGCCTCCGGCGGCAGCGGTTCAAGACCGCGCGCGGGCAGCGGGTTCCCGGCCGGGACGGCGGTCCAGCTGCCGGCGCCGCGCCGGGACTCCAGGAAGCCCTCGGTCCGCAGCGCCTCGTACGCGGCGGCGACGGTGGTCCGGCTGACGGCCAGCGCCAGGGCCAGCTCCCGCTCGGCGGGCAGCCGGGCCGCGACCGGCACCCGGCCCTCCAGCACGAGGACCCGGATGCCGTCGGCGAGCGCACGGTACGCGGGCGGCTTACGGGTACCGGGCCCGGCCGGGCGGGGCTGCTGGGCGGCGAGTTGGCGGGCGAGCTGGGCCGCACCGACGGCAGAGGTCCACCGGGACAAGGAAATCAGTCCACCTTCCGCGAATTGGCCATGGCTGGCATTTACGCCATGGCCACAGGGTGTCATAAGCCAGTCCACTGCCACCAGGAGGAGTCCACCCGTGTCGACCGAGTCCGCGCCCGAGGAACCACAGTCGTCCCGTCCCTCCCCGGCCGGCGGCCCGCCCGCCGGCGGCGCCCCGGCCGACAGTGCGCCCGCCCCCGGCGGCCGGCGGCTCGCCCGCCGGCTGACCCAGCTCTACGCGGGGCTCGTGCTGTACGGGGTGAGCTGCGCGCTCATCCTCCGCGCCGGGCTCGGCCTCGAACCGTGGAACGTCCTCCACCAGGGCCTTTCCGAGCGCACCGGGCTCTCCATGGGCGTGGTGATGACCGTGGTCGGCGCGCTGGTGCTGCTGCTGTGGATCCCGGTCCGGCAGCGGCCGGGCCTGGGCACGGTCTCCAATGTCGTGGTCATCGGGTTCGTGATGGACGGGGCGCTGGCCGTGCTGCCGGAGCCGGAGGCCCTGGCCGTCCGGATCCCGCTGCTGGCGGCCGGGATCCTCCTGAACGGGGTGGCGACCGGTCTGTACATCGCGGCCCGGTTCGGTCCGGGACCCCGGGACGGCATCATGACGGGGCTGCACCGGGCCACCGGCCTGTCGATCCGGCTGGTGCGGACCATCGTCGAGGTGACCGTCGTCACCACCGGTTTCCTGCTCGGCGGCACGGTCGGCGCCGGGACGATCGCCTACACCCTGGCGATCGGCCCGCTGGCCCAGTTCTTCCTCCGAGTCTTCGCCGTCCCCGAGCCGGACGCCGCCTCCGAGCCGGACGCCGCCCCCGAGCCGAACGCCGCCCCCGAGCCGAACGCCGCCTCCGCGTCGCACGGTGTCCGGGAGCCGGGCGGCGGGAGCGGGGTCGTGGCCGGGAGCACCCCGTCCCGGGCGATACTGCGGCGGTGACCAGCGTTCCCCCGCCCCGGATCCATCCGTATCTCGACCACCCCTCGGTGCTGCCCTTCGCGCACCGCGGCGGCGCGGCCGGCGGACTGGAGAACACCGCCTCCGCCTTCCGCCGCGCCGCCGCCCTCGGCTACCGCTGGTTCGAGACCGATGTCCACACCACCGCCGACGGACGGCTGGTCGCCTTCCACGACGACACGCTGGACCGGGTGACCGACGCGCGGGGCCGGATCGCCGAGCTGCCGTGGCGGGAGGTCCGGCGGGCCCGGATCGGCGGAATCGAGCCGCCGGTGCTCTTCGAGGATCTGGTGGAGGAGTTCCCCGGAGCCCGCTGGAACGTGGACCTCAAGGCCGGGTCCGCGGTGGAGCCGCTGGTGGATCTGGTCCGGCGGGCCGACCTGTGGGACCGGGTGTGCGCGGGCTCCTTCTCGGAGGCGCGGGTCGCCGGGGCCGCCCGGCTCGCGGGGCCCCGGCTGGCGACCTCGTACGGCGTCGGGGGCGTCGTCGGCCTGCGGCTGCGGTCCCTCGGAATTCCGGCGCCGCTGCGCGCCGGAGCGGTCTGCGTCCAGGTCCCGGAGGCCCGGGGCGGGGTCCGGGTGGTGGACCGCCGGTTCGTCCGCGCGGCCCGGCGGCGGGGGCTGAAGGTCCATGTGTGGACGGTGAACGACCCCGACCGGATGCGGGCCCTGCTGGACCTGGGGGTGGATGGCATCATGACCGATCATCTGGAGACGCTGCGCGCGGTACTGACCGAGCGGGGAGCCTGGGTCTGATCCGCCGCGTCCGCGCCACGAGACCACGAGGGGGCGCGGCATGGTCGCCGAGATCACGGAACCGGCGGGCCACGGCGGCGGGGACGAGCACAAGGACGGCAGGGACGGCACGGGGGACGGCCCGGACAAGCGGGACCGCGCGCGGCAGCGCCACGGCTGGTACTTCTACGACTTCGCCTGCTCGGTCTACTCCACCAGCGTCGTCACGGTCTTCCTCGGGCCGTATCTGACCGAGGTCGCGAAATCGGCCGCGGGCGACGACGGCTATGTCCATCCCCTGGGGATCCCCGTCCGGGCCGGTTCCCTCTTCGCCTACTCCGTCTCCGCGTCCCTGGTGCTCGCGGTGGTGCTGATGCCGCTCGCGGGCGCCTGGGCCGACCGTACGGGCCGGAAGAAACCGCTGCTCGCGGTCGCCGCCTACACCGGCGCCGCGGCCACGACGGGCATGTTCTTCCTCGACGGGGACCGCTATCTCCTCGGCGCCGCCCTGCTGATCGTCGCCAATGCCGCGCTCGCGGTGTCGATGGCCCTCTACAACGCCTATCTCCCGGAGCTGGCGGAGCCCGCCGAGCGGGACGCGGTCTCCTCCCGGGGGTGGGCCTTCGGCTACACCTCGGGCGCGCTGGTGCTGGTGCTCAACCTGGTGCTGTACGGGAACCACGAGGGCTTCGGCCTGTCGGAGTCGGAGGCGGTACGGATCTGTCTGGCCTCGGCCGGGCTGTGGTGGGGCGCGTTCACCCTGATCCCGCTGCGGCGGCTGCGGGACCGCGGGCTCCCGCCCGGCGAGCGGGCCGCGGGCCGCGGCGGGCTGCGACAGCTCGCGGCCACCCTGAAGGACATGCGGCGGCATCCGCTGACGCTGTCGTTCCTGCTGGCGTACCTCGTCTACAACGACGGGATCCAGACCGTGATCTCCCAGGCGTCCGTCTACGGCAAGGAGGAGCTGGGTCTCGGCCAGACGACGCTCATCGTGGCGGTCCTGCTGGTGCAGGTACTGGCCGTGGCGGGCGCGCTCGGGATGGGACGGCTGGCCCGGCGGTACGGGGCGCGGCGCACGATCCTCGCGTCGCTCGCCGTCTGGACGCTGATCCTGACCGCGGGCTACTTCCTGCCCGCCCGCGCCCCCGTCTGGTTCTTCGGCCTCGCGGCCGCGATCGGTCTGGTCCTCGGCGGCAGCCAGGCGCTGTCCCGGTCGCTCTTCTCCCATCTGGTGCCGCGCGGCAAGGAGGCCGAGTACTTCTCGGCGTACGAGCTGAGCGACCGCGGACTGAGCTGGCTGGGGCCCCTGGTGTTCGGTCTCGCGTACCAGCTGACGGGGAGCTACCGGGACGCCATCCTGTCCCTCGTGGGCTTCTTCGCGCTCGGTTTCGTCCTGCTCGCGAGGGTCCCGCTGCGCCGTGCGGTGGCCGCTGCGGGCAATCCCGTACCGGACCGGATTTAGACCTTGAAGTGAAAGGCCGGTAGTGTACGCGTTTGGCCTGCCAGGCGGACCGTTACTGCGCACGGGGAAAAAGACGTCACTGGGTGACACTTTCTGCCAGATGTGACAAACCGGGCGTCGGCGGGTACCCCGACTCAGGGGAAGGCAGCGGCACGACGGGCGACGCATGACCCGGAACGGGAATCTTTACGGCCGACCGGACGTTGACCGGATGACGACGACAGCGACACCTGTCCTGTGGGCGACAAGCCCGGGAGGCACGATTCATGAGTGAGCGAGCTCTCCGCGGCACGCGACTCGTGGTGACCAGCTACGAGACGGACCGCGGCATCGATCTGGCCCCGCGCCAGGCGGTGGAGTACGCATGCCAGAACGGACATCGTTTTGAGATGCCGTTCTCGGTGGAGGCGGAAATTCCGCCGGAGTGGGAGTGCAAGGCGTGCGGCGCCCAGGCACTCCTGGTGGACGGCGACGGCCCCGAGGAGAAGAAGGGCAAGCCCGCGAGGACGCACTGGGACATGCTCATGGAGCGGCGCACCCGCGAGGAGCTGGAGGAGGTGCTGGCCGAACGGCTGGCGGTCCTGCGCTCCGGCGCGATGAATATCGCGGTGCATCCGCGGGACAGTCGGAAGTCCGCGTGAGTCCCCCCGTCCGGGCCGTCTGACGGCACGGGCGGAGCGCACGGCCGACCCCCGCAACGAGCGAAACGCCCGCGGGCCGGATCACACCATGTGATCCGGCCCGCGGGCTTTTGTCTGCTTCCCGCCTGGTTCCCGTCCGGCTTCCCGCCTGCTCCCCGTCTGTTCCGGTCCGCTTTTCCGCCGGTATGACGACCGGGGGCGTACGGTACGGCTCCCCTCCCGCTCCCCCGCGAGCGGCTCGGGCCCGCGTTCGGGCCCGGGACGGCCCCGCCCACGCCCGAACGGGGCTTCCGGGCCCCTCCCCGGGCCGGGAAGGGGCCCGCGCCCGCTACGGCCGGTCGTCGGGGCGGATGACCCGTCCCTCGATGATCTTCGGCGGCTGGTCGGCGTCCCCCGGCCGGGAGGACGGCGGCGCCGGGTTGGGGTCGACGACCTCGCCCGGGACGACCTTGCCGTCGGGGCGGTGGATCCTGGCCTGGTTGAAGGCGTCGCCGATACTGCCCGGCGCGGCGGCCCGCATCCGGCGCTCCAGGGACCGCTCGGCGTACCGGCTCAGCGCCTTGCGGACCGGCGGTACCAGCAGGATCAGGCCGAGGACGTCCGAGGCGAAGCCGGGGACCATGACCAGCACTCCGGCCAGCATCAGGAAGCCGTTGCCCGAGGAGTCCGGCGGCGCCGTCTCCGCCCCCGCTCCGGGCTGCTGGGCGCGCTGGAGCGTCTCGGTGAGGTTCCGGAAGGCGTTGCGGCCCGCCTGCTTCACGATCGCCCCGCCCGCGACGGCCTGGGCGATCAGCAGCGCGAGCACCGGGAGCACCCCGATGGCGCCGCCGACCAGGATCAGCAGCCAGAGCTCCAGCGCCAGCCAGGCGAGCACGGCGAGCGGGAGGAGTCTGCGGGCACGTGAGCGCTGGGGTGGTGCCGTCGGGGGCACGGGGCCGGTCGTCATGCCCCCAGTGTGCCCGGACCGGGGGCGCGACGGCACGGCCGGGTGATCATCGACCGCCCCGCGGGCCGTTCCGGGGCGGTACGGGACCTCTTCGCCGAGGCCGGATCACGGCGTCGAGCGGCCCCGGAAACGGTTCGCCCGGTCCGACACACCCCAGCCCGCGACCCGCCACAGCGCCTCGACGGCGATATTGCGGTTCATCTTGGAGTCGCCCAGCTCCCGCTCGACGAAGGTGATCGGCACCTCCACCACGTGATAGCCCGCGGCGACCGCCCGGCGGGCCAGGTCGACCTGGAAGCAGTAGCCCTGGGACGCGACCTCGGAGAGCCCGAGTCCCCGCAGGGTGTCGGCCCGGAAGGCGCGGTAGCCGCCGGTGACGTCCCTGATGGAGATGCCGAGGAGCAGCCGGGAGTACGTGCTGCCGCCCCGGGACAGGAACTCGCGGTACTTAGGCCAGTTCACCACCCGGCCGCCGGGGACCCAGCGCGAGCCGAGGACGAGATCCGCGCCCTTGAGCGCGGTCAGCAGTCTGGGCAGCTCCTCCGGCTGGTGGGAGCCGTCGGCGTCCATCTCGATCAGTACGCCGTAGTCGTGTTCCAGGCCCCAGGAGAAGCCCGCGAGATAGGCCGCGCCCAGGCCCTCCTTGCCCTTGCGGTGCAGCACATGGACCTGCTCGTCCTCCGCCGCCACCTCGTCGGCCAGCTTTCCGGTGCCGTCGGGGCTGTTGTCGTCGGCGACCAGCACGTCCGCGTCCGGGACCGCGGCCCGGACCCGGGACACGATCTTCTTGATGTTCGCCGCCTCGTTGTAGGTCGGGATGATCACCAAGGCTCGGCCGAGTGGCCCGTACCGCCTCTGGACCCCGCGGTCCGTAGCGCCCTCGTTCACTGCTGCCCCTTCATGTCGTGCACAGGGACCCACCTTAGCGATCGCGGGGCGGCGGGCAGCGACGGCTCGGGATATGGGGTGTCGGGAAGGCGCCGGAAAAGGGCCCCGGGGCGCTCCGGAGGCCGACCGCCGGACGGATCGGGGGCCGGCGTCCTTCGGGCCGACCTGGGACCCGCTGGCTGCGGATCGACCGAGAGCCGTTGTCTACTGAACGCCGGACCCCTATCCGGGTCGCACCTGCCGACCGGCTGAAACCTTCCCTCGCCCCCGAGGCGCGGGTGCTGGGCCTGGCTCCCAGTGGCAGTGCCCCGGTGCGGTGCGCTGCCCCATGACCCAGCGGCGTTCGAGACGTGTGTGGATGCTCGTCCGGTCGGACGTCCTGTGGTGGACCCGGCCGAACCTACCCGCCCCTGGGCGCTCCGTGTCAACAGTCGTGCGATCTGCGCGGTTTGCCCAATTCGCCCGACCGGCGCCGCAGACTCGCAGGTAGCGGCGGAGAGCCCGGAAAGCCGGACCGCGGAGCGAAATGTCCGGACGTCACCCGTTCAGACGATCGAAGATGATTTGTCCGGAGACCACCGTACGCAGGCAGAGCGGCAGTTCACCGCCGGGGGTCAGATCCGGCAGTCCCGGGGTGCCGGACCGGGGATCGGTGGACCAGCGGGCCACCCGGTCGTCCGGCGCCTGGACCACCAGGGCGCCGGTCCGCCAGACGGCGTAGTCGGCGGGTGCGCCGGGGACCAGGATCCCCGCGTCGTCCCGGCCGACGGCCCGCCAGCCGCCCCGGGTGTGGGCGGCGAAGGCGGCCCGGACCGAGATCCGGTGTTCGGGCGTGCGGTGGAAGGCGGCGGCCCGGACCGTGCCCCAGGGGTCCAGCGGGGTCACCGGGCTGTCGGAGCCCAGGGCGAGCGGCACCCCGGCGCGCAGCAGGGCGGCGTACGGGTTGAGGGTCCGGGCCCGCTCGGCGCCGAGCCGCTCGGCGTACATGCCCTCGTCGCCGCCCCACGCGGCGTCGAAGGCGGGCTGGACGGAGGCGGTGAGCCCGAACTCGGCGAAGGCCGCGACATGTCCGGGGGTGAGCATCTCGGCGTGCTCCACACGGTGGCGGGCGGCCCGGATCCGGTTGGTGCCCAGCCGCTCCGCCGCGGTCCGCACCCCCGTCACGACGGCGGTGAGCGCGGCGTCGCCGATGGCGTGGAAACCGGCCTGGAGCCCGGCCTCCGTGCAGGCGGTGACATGGGCGGCGATGTCGTCGGCGTCGAGGTGTGCCGTGCCGGTGTGGTCGGCGTCGGCGTACGGGGCGTGCAGACAGGCGGTGTGGGAGCCGAGGGAGCCGTCGGCGAAGAGATCGCCCGCGGCGCCCAGGGCGCCCAGCTCCCGGATCCGCTCGGCGCCCTTCGCGTCCGCGATCCGTTCGGCCCAGTAGCCGACGACCCGGGGGGCGGGCCGCCCGGCGGCGAGCGCGAGCAGTCCGGTGAGGTCCGCCTCGTCGGAGATCTCGGGCCCGGCGCACTCGTGGAGGGTGCCGATGCCGAGGGACGCGGCCCGTTCGAGGGCGGCGCTCTGGGCCGCCGTCCGCTGGGCGGGGGTGACGGCGCCGTGGGCCGCGGCCCGTACGGCGTGGTGGGCGGCGTCGGTGAGGGGCGCTTCGGGGTGGTAGCCGGTCAGCCCGGTGACACCGGGCACCAGGTCGAGCAGGGCGGTGGTGGCGACGGCCGAGTGGACGTCCACGCGCGGCAGATAGAGCGGGCGTCCGCCGGTCGCATCGTCCAGTTCGGCCCGGGACGGCGGCCGGCGCTCCGGCCAGCGGGCCGCGTCCCAGCCGCCGCCGAGGAGGACCGCGTCCCCCGGGTGGGCGGCGGAGTGCCGTCGTACGAGCGCCAGCGCGTCCGCGAGGGACGAGGCGCCCGACAGGTCGAGTCCGGTGAGCGCGAGCCCGGTGGCCGTCGTGTGCACATGTGCGTCGGTGAACGCGGGTGTGACGAGCGCCCCGTCGAGGTCGACGGTCTCGTCCACCCCGTCGGCGAACGCGTCGGCCGCCCCCTCGGAGCCCACCCAGGCGATATGCCCCCGCTCGACGACCATCGCGGTGGCGAAGGGGTCGGCGGGGCTGTGGACCTCGCCGCCGCGCAGCAGAACGGTCCGGTCGGCGGCGGGAACGGGGGTGGTGGAGACGCTCATGGGCCCAGCCTAGGCCGTGCCGTCCGGACATCCCCCGGGCGCCCTCCGGAGGCTCAGAGACTCGGCGGGCGGGCCTCGTAGGGGGTGGAGAGGACGACGGTCGTCCGGGTGGAGACCCCGGCGAGCGTCCGGATCCGGGTGAGCAGGTTCTCCAGCTCGAGCGGGGTGGCGACCCTGACCTTGAGGATGTAGTTCTCGTCGCCGGCCACGCTGTGGCACGCCTCGATCTCCGGTACGCCCGCGAGACGTTCGGAGATGTCGTCGGGGGCGCTGGGGTCGAAGGGCTTGACGGAGATGAACGCCGTCATCGGCAGCCCGACCGCCTCGGGGTCGACCACCGCCGCGTACCCGCGGATGACACCCCGCTGCTCCAGACGGCGGACCCGCTGGTGCACCGCCGACGTCGACAGGCCGGTGGCCTTGCCCAGGTCGGTGTAGCTCATCCGCCCGTCTTTGACGAGCAGCTCGACGATCTGACGATCCAGGTCCTCCATGCGCATCAACTTAATTGCCCGCGGGGGTTCCGGCACACCGCTCGGCGGTCCGACCGCCCCACTACCGGCCGGGTGTGATGAACGCCACAGGTTGGGAATGGTCTTGACTGTGACCGGATGGTTATCCACCACTCCGGATGGGAAGTGCTTGCTGTGGTCGAGGCCACACGAGCCTGGTTGGCCCACCCGAGGGGGAGATTCTCCATGCAGAGTGTCAAGAACAGTGCCCGTACCGAACCGGAGCCCGTTGATCCGGCGGAGTCCGCGACGTCTGCCGAGTCGGACGAGCTGAACATGTACGACACCTTCGAGATGTTCCGGGTCGTCTGCCCGGACTGCGCGCAGCCGATCGCGCTGCTCGCCGGTGAGGACGCGCTTCCCGAGCACGCCCTCTGCCCCACCCCCTGGAACCCCTTCGGGCTGACCGTGTGCGCGGGCACCGGCCGGCCGGCGGCCGAGGCGCGCTCGGCCGACGAGAGCCCGGAGCCCCAGGAGCAGGAGATGGGTCTGCTGCTGACCCTTCCGCAGGGGCTCGACTGGCGGATGCAGCCCTTCTCGCACGTCGGCGGCCCCGGGTCGCGGCCTCTGCGACAGCTGCCCGCGATGCGCGACCGAGCCGCCTGACACCCCACCGCTTATTCGACCTCCGGCCACCGGACCCGGGACCCCGGCCGGAAGGGACTGCCGCCCGGCAGGGGCAGGCCGTCGGCCCGCCCCTCCCCCGCCCCCGCCGCCTCAGCCGGTCTCGGGACCGGTGAGATGACGGGCGATCACCATCCGCTGGATCTGATTGGTGCCCTCCACGATCTGCAGCGCCTTCGCCTCGCGCATGTACCGCTCGACGGGGAAGTCCGCCGTATAGCCGTATCCGCCGAGTACCTGTACGGCGTCGGTCGTGACGCTCATCGCCGCGTCCGTACAGAAGAGTTTGGCCATCGCCGCCTGCCGGGAGTAGGGCCGTCCCGCGTCCCGCAGCCGGGCGGCGGCCAGATACAGCGCGCGGCCCGCCTCCACCTTGGTCGCCATGTCGGCCAGCAGGAACCGCATGCCCTGGAAGTCCGCGACGGGACGGCCGAACTGGCGGCGCCCGGCGGCGTAGGACACCGCCTCGTCGAGCGCGGCCTGCGCGATCCCGATCGCACAGGCGGAGATCCCCAGACGGCCGGCGTCCAGCGCGGCCAGCGCGATGCCGAACCCCTGCCCCTCGTCGCCGATCCGGCGGCTGTCGGGGACCCGGACGCCGTCGAAGTTGAGCTGGGCGGTGGGCGACCCCTTCATCCCCATCTTTCGTTCCGGCGCGGCCGGTACGAGCCCCTCGGCCCCGCCGGGCACCAGGAAGGCGGTGATCCCGCGGGCACCGGGGCCGCCGGTCCTGGCGAAGACGGTGTGGAAGTCGGCGATCCCGCCGTGGGTGATCCATGCCTTGGTGCCGGTGATCACCCAGCTGTCGCCGTCGCGCTCGGCCCGGGTGCGCAGGGACGCGGCGTCCGACCCCGACGACGGCTCGGAGAGGCAGTACGCGCCCAGCAGGCCGCCTCCCAGCATCCCGGGCAGCCACTCGGCCCGCTGCTCCTCGGTGCCGTATCCGGCGAGCGCGTGGCAGGCGAGGGAGTGGACGCTGACCCCGAGGCCGACGGTGAGCCGGGCGGCCGCGAGCTCCTCCAGGACCTGGAGATAGACCTCGTACGGCTGCTCCCCACCGCCGTACCCGGTGTCGTACGGGAGGCCGAGCAGTCCGGACTCCGACAGCAGGGTGAAGGTGTCGCGCGGGAAGTGCCCGGCGTCCTCCTCTTCGGCGGCGCGGGGGACGATCTCCCGCTGGGCGATCTCACGGACCAGGGCGAACAACTCCCCGGCCTCCTCGGTCGGCAGCTGACGTTCCACCGGCTGCGGGGCACGGTCGGACATTGCGCGCTCTCCTCCCTGTCGGGCGCTGCGGTGCCACGCGTCGACGGGTGTGCGCGTGCCACCGGTTTCTGCCGTGCCGATGCTGCCTCCCCGGATCGCGGAAAGGCTCCATGGCGGCTGTCGGCGCGTCGAGTATGCCCGATCAGCGCACCGCCGTCACCAGGGGAATTCCCGCACCGGGCGGGTGCGGGAGCCGGGGTGGGTGTCAGGTGTGGGCGGAGACGGGGAGGGTGAAGTCGTAGCCCGCGGCGGGGCGCACTCGGACTGTGGCTCGGGCTACAGCAGGCCCAGCCGGGTGACCAGGACGGCGACGAGCACCACCAGGGTCCAGCCGAGGATCTGCTCCAGGAGGTCGGCCCGGTCCTCGGGGCCGCCGGTACGGGCGCGGGAGCCCGGGGCGGCGGACGGGGCGGGGGACGGCACGGCGGCGGCAGCGGTCATGGCGGTCTCACTCGGTCGGTCGGCACGGTCGGGCGTCCCGCCGGCGGTACGGTCTGCCCCGGAACGTCCCGACCACAGTGCCACCCGGACCCCGGGACGTCAGTGACCCGCGTCTCCCCGCCGGCAAAACCCTCTCCCGCCTGAACCGCACCCCGGTCTGCGGAATCGCCGCGCGCTCGCCATGGCCTCCGGTCCGATCGCGGCGCCGGTTCCGACGCGGACGTACGCGTCCGGAGGCGGGGCTACCGGCCCGACGAAACCCGGGCGGGGACGGTGACGGACCGGCGGGCGGGGCCGTACCCGCTCACAGCAGGCCGAGCGACCGCAGTACGCGGTGCTGGCTCGGCACCGGGTCGACCGGCCAGATGAGGTAGCAGACGCCTCCCGAACCGCTTCTGACCCTGCCATTTGCGTCGTACCTCTTCGTACGGAGCCAGATGTTCTCCCACTCCCTCCGCCGGTAGACCCGGCGGACGGCGGCGTTGTCGTCGGACGCCGGATCGTTGGCGATCACATCGCCGTCCGGGGTGAAGCCGATGACGGTCATCAGATGGCCGGCCGTGCCGTAGCCCGCGCCGGTCAGCTCCTCTTTCAGGAAGGACTGGGAGGTGATCGCGGGGATCCCGGCCCGGACGAGGCGCTCCAGTTCGGTCAGTGACCCGAGCCGGGTGACCACGGCGTTCAGCCCGGGGTAGGTGGCGGCGTAGGCGGTGTTGAAAGGCCAGTTCCCGCAGCCCCGGTACTGGTAGTCGTAGGTGAACCGGGCCGCGTGGCAGACCTGGGGGTCGTCGTAGGCCGGATTCACCCAGGACAGTTCGGCGGCCGTGGGCTTGCGCCCCCAGTACTCGATGATCATCTGGGCGGAGGTGGGGCTGCACCACGCCTGGCCGCCGTTGTCGTACTCGGGATAGCGGCCGATGTGGATGTTCTGGGAGTAGCGCGGCACGGCCAGCTCACGCGCCGGTCCAGGTGTCGTGGCGGGCACGGTGAAGCGATCCGGCACGGCCGAGGCCATCGCGCCGAGCCGCCAGACCGTCGGGGTGGCCCGGCTGCCCGGCCTGCGGTACAGCGTCAGCCGCAGCCGGTACGCCACCAGACGCGGCCCGCTCGCCGCGTCGTCGAGGGAGAGGGTGTCGGTCCAGACGGTCGCCCGGCCGTCGGTCTGGCCGTCGACGGAGGTACGCCGGATGTCGCCGTCGCCCGCGGCCCAGCGGCCCAGGACGAACCAGGGGGTCTCGACGCCGTCGGAGTAGGTGCCGCGGAGTTCGACCGCGAGCCAGGTGCCCTCCGGGGTGCGGGCGTTCCAGGAGGCGATGACCTCGGTCGCCGGGACGTCGGGGCGGTGCTCGGGCGACACCCAGACCGCGTACTCCCAGGGTTCGGTGCGCCCGGTGTGCGGATCGGTGTACTCCGTGACCCCGGCGGGGCGCCCGATCGCGACACCGGGGCGGCGGCCCGCGACTGCCCGGGTCCCGTCCGTCTCACCGCAGCGCCAGTCGGTGTAGGAGGCCCAGAAGCGGTTGTCCACGAGCCGGGCCGTCCTCACGGGGGCGGAGGGGGTTACGGGGGCGGTGGACGCCCCGGGGAGGGCCGCGGCACGGGTGGCGGCGGTGAACGCCCCCGCTCCCGCGGCCGCCGCGATCGCGGCGCCCAGCACGGTCCTGCGCGTGGTGGCTCTGGCCATGGTGACCCCCAAGTCGGAGGCGCCGCTGCGGCACGGCGCCGGCGAACGCCGAAGAAGCACGGCGGGACGGAAATCATCGGTGGAGCGGCGGTTCCCACGGGACGGCGGCGGGCGCCGCCGCGGGTCCGCCGGACCGCGACGGGGCCACTATCACCCGGCCGGCGCCCCCGGGGCCAGCGTTCCGGAGGCCGCGCCGCCACCAATATTGGTCGGACCACTGGCGGTCCCGCCCCCGGCCGGCCGGAGTCGGGACCGTCGCACGCTTACGCTGGGATCATGGAACACGAGCTGGACCGGCTGGCCGTTGAGGTGTACGCGGCGCCGCCCTCCTGCGGCCCCGTACGGCTGGTCGCGGTCGACGGCCACGCGGGTTCCGGCAAGAGCACCTTCACCGGGCTGTTCGCGACGGCGCTCGCCGCGCGGGCACCCGGCGGCGGGGACTCCCCGGTCGGCGTCCTCCACCTCGACGACCTCGCCAGTCACGAGGCGTACTTCGGCTGGACCGGGCGCATGCTCGACCAGGTGATCGAACCCCTCTCCCGGGGCGTGAGCGCGCACTACAAGCCGTACGACTGGAACGCGCGCCGCTTCACCGCGCCACGCGCCCTGCCCCCGACGCCCGTGATCCTGATCGAGGGCGTCGGCGCGGGCCGGGCGGCGCTCCGGCCGTATCTGGCCCGGCTGCTGTGGATGGAACGGGCGCCCGACGAGTCCTGGCCGCGGGGCCGCAGCCGTGACGGCATCGGCCTTTCGGCCTTCTGGGACTCCTGGACCGTGGCCGAGACCCGTCATTTCCTGGCCGATCCCTCCCGCCCCCACGCCGACACTCTGATACGGGAGTGCCGGGAGGGATACAAGGTGATTCCAGGACCCTCTGCGACCGCGTGAAAGCATCACTTCATCACATGGAGTGACCATTACCTCCGGTCGCACACAGGTGTCGGGAATCCGCCTCACGAGTGCCTGAACTCCGCTTGACCCAGGGGGTGTACAGGTCTTACGTTCTCAATGTGCGGCTTTCAGAGCCGCCGCAGACGCGAAGCCCCCGGTTGTTCCCCCGTGATCGGGGGCTTCGTTCTGCCCTCGGCCGCCGTCCCCCGGACCCCGCCGACCGCCCGCCCTAACCCTCGGTCACCGCCGCCGGATCGTCTCCCGTGCCCTTAAGTCCGGCGACCGCGCGCGGGTACGATTCCCTCGCGTGGGACCGCTTCCCGTCCCCGTAGGTCGGCGTCGTCCGGCGCCGAGGCGGTTCAGTCGGTGTACTTATGGGGGACCTGATGGACCTCGGCACGCAGGGCGCTCCGGCCCCGGCCGATCTCGCCTGGGTACGCGGAGTGGACGCGTACACGATGGGCGCCTATCCCCAGGCCGAGGAGGAGTTCCGGACGGCGGTCCGGCTCGACCCCGGCATGGCCGACGGCTGGCTCGGCCTCCATGCCCTGCGGGTCGAGACCACCGACGCCCTGCTGCGGATGTACCGCGCCAGGGACCGCTTCGGCGAGCAGCGCGCCCGGCACCGCCGTACGCTCAACTCCTGGTACTGGCTGGGCTGGTGGGTGCAGCCGGTCCTGGAGAGCCCGCGCGATCTGCTGCTGGCGCACGCCTCCCACTGGCTGGACGGCCGCCACGTACCCGAACTGGACCGCGCCCTCGCCGGACTGCCGCCGGTCGACACCGATCCCCAGGTGCGCTTCCTGCACGCCTGCCGGGCCTATCTGGTCAAGGACTGGGAACAGCTCGTCCGGCACACCGAACCGCTGGTGAACGACGCGCTGCTGGGGATAGAGGCGGGGCTGTTCGCCGGGATGGCCCGGGTGCGTCTGGAGATGTACGGGCAGGCCGAGCCGATGCTGTCGGCGGCGCTGATGCGCTGTCGCAGCGAGCAACCGCAGCGCAAGGAGTTGCGGTACTGGCTGGCACGGGCCCATGAGGGCACCGGGCGGACCGCGGCGGCCCTGCCGCTCTACCGGGCCGTGCACCGGGCCGATCCGGGGTTCATGGACACCTCCGCCCGGCTGGCGGCCATCGCCGAGTACGACGGCGTGGACCCGCTGGACACCCTGGGCGGCGACGGCACCGCCGCCGCCGTCGCCGCCGGGTACGACGCCCCGTCGGGGGCCGGCCTCGCGGTCTCCCTCGCCGGCTACGGCCCCGGCCAGGACACGGAGGCCGACGGACCCGGCCCCGAAGGTCCCCGCCCGGGCGCCGACCCGGCCGCCCAGCCGTCCGGCACGGTGTCGCCCACGGCCCCCGCCCCGGCGCCGGATCGCGGCCGGGACGCGGCGGGCGGCACCCGCCCCACCGGGTCCGCCGCGCCCGCGTCGTCGGCGTCACCGGGGGGACCGTACCCCTCGGGTCCCACCGATCCCGCGCTGCTCGCCGACGCTCTGGCCGAGCTGGAGCGCATGGTGGGGATGGAGCCGGTGAAACGGCAGGTGAAGGCGCTCTCGGCCCAGCTGGAGATGGCCCGGCTGCGGGCGGGCCAGGGGCTGCCCGTCCAGCCGCCGAAGCGGCACTTCGTCTTCTCGGGCCCCTCCGGCACCGGCAAGACCACGGTCGCCCGCATACTGGGCCGGGTCTTCTACGCGCTGGGGCTGCTCGGCGGCGACCATCTCGTGGAGGCCCAGCGCTCCGACCTGGTGGGCGAGTTCCTCGGCCAGACGGCGGTGAAGGCCAATGAGCTGATCGACTCGGCGGTCGGCGGAGTGCTGTTCGTGGACGAGGCGTACAGCCTGTCGAACTCCGGCTACGCCAAGGGCGACGCCTACGGCGACGAGGCGCTCCAGGTGCTGCTGAAGCGGGCCGAGGACAGCCGGGACCATCTCGTGGTCATCCTCGCGGGCTATCCCGAGGGCATGGACCGGCTGCTGGCCGCCAACCCGGGGCTGACGTCGCGGTTCACCACCCGCGTCGACTTCCCCTCGTACCGCCCGCTGGAACTGACCAGGATCGGTGAGGTGCTGGCGGCCGAGAACGGCGACGGCTGGGACGAGGAGGCGGTGGAGGAGCTGCGGTCCATCTGCGGCCATGTGGTCGACCAGCGGTGGATCGACGAGCTGGGCAACGGCCGGTTCCTGCGGACGCTGTACGAGAAGAGCTGCGCCTACCGGGATCTGCGGCTCTCCGGCTATCCGGGGACCCCGACCCGGGAGGATCTGTCGACGCTGCGGCTGCCGGATCTGATGCAGGCGTACGGCGAGGTGCTGTCGGGCCGCGGCCCGCTGGACCGCGGCCCCGGGGAGCCGCCCGCGCCGTAAAGGAACCTAGGCCGGGTCGGCGCTCCGCGCTTCGACGAGGGCCCGCAGGGCGCGGGCGTCGGTGATGGCCTGCTGACGGGCGATACCCGGCTGGATGCCGAGCGCCGGGAGACTGGTGCCGTCGCTGAGGTCGAGGAAGACCCAGGGGTCGCCCCGGCGCAGATTCACCCGGAGGATCTCCGCCCAGGCCAGCCTGCGGCTGCGGGTGAAGTTGACGACGGTGACGCCCTCCTCGTCGGCGACCACCTTCGGCCGGGCCAGCAGCCACAGGACGAAGAGGAAGCCAGCGGCGGTGACGACGAAGCTGATCCGCTCCCCGAGGCTGAGCCGTTCCAGGACGAGTCCCGTCCCGGCGATCACGGCGAACATCACCGCGCCGACGGAGAGCAGGACGATCCGGGTGCGGTGGGGCCGGAAGGTGGCCGGCAGCGCGGGGGGCTCGGCCGGTCCGGCGGGGTCCGGGGCGGCGGAGGCGGACGACGCGGATGCGGACATGGTCACGGAGTCCCTCAGAGCCGGCAGGCGTGGATGGCGGTGGTGAGAATGGCGCGCGCGCCCAGGTCGTACAGATCGTCCATGATCCGCTGCGCCTCCTTGGCGGCGACCATCGAGCGGACGGCGACCCAGCCCTCGTGGTGCAGCGGGGAGATCGTCGGGGATTCGAGGCCGGGGGTGAGGGCGATGGCCTGTTCGAGGTGCTCGACCCGGCAGTCGTAGTCCATCATCACGTACGCCCGCGCCACCAGGACGCCCTGGAGGCGGCGGAGGAACTGCTGGACCTTGGGGTCCTCGGGGTCCGCTCCCCGGCGGCGGATGACGACGGCCTCGGAGGTCATGATCGGCTCGCCGACGACCTCCAGACCGGCGTTGCGCAGGGATGTACCGGTCTCCACCACATCGGCGATGATCTGGGCGACGCCCAGTTCGACCGCGGTCTCCACGGCGCCGTCGAGGTGGACGACGGAGGCGTCGATCCCGTTGTCGGCGAGGTGCCGGGCGACGATGCCCTCGTAGGAGGTGGCGACCGTCATCCCGCCGAACTCCTCCGGGCCGCTCGCGGTGCCGGGCCGGGTGGCGTAGCGGAAGGTGGAGCGGGCGAAGCCGAGTTCGAGGATCTCCTCGGCGTCGGCGCCGGAGTCCAGCAGCAGGTCCCGGCCGGTGATGCCGATGTCGAGCCGCCCGGAGCTGACGTAGATCGCGATATCGCGCGGCCGGAGGTAGAAGAACTCCACCTCGTTCACGGGGTCCACGAGCACCAGCTCCTTGGACTCCTTGCGCTGCTGGTAGCCCGCCTCATGGAGCATCGCCGCCGCGGGTGCGGACAGTGAGCCCTTGTTGGGGACGGCGATGCGCAGCATGGGATCGGCTTCCTTACGTGACGACGTACGGGAACGGGGGAACTGGACGGAGGGGGACTGCGAGGGGGACTACGGGGGTGGGAGCGGGGCCGGGGGCGGGCCCCCGGCCCGGTGCCGGGCGGTGCCCGGCTCAGAGATGGGAGTAGACGTCGTCGAGCGAGATCCCCCGGGCCACCATCATCACCTGGACGTGGTAGAGCAGCTGGGAGATCTCCTCGGCGGCGGCTTCCTTGCTCTCGTACTCGGCGGCCATCCACACCTCGGCGGCCTCCTCGACGACCTTCTTGCCGATGGCATGGACGCCCTTGTCGACCAGTTCGGCGGTGCGGGAGGTCGTGGGGTCGCCGGTCGCCGCCTTCTGCTGGAGCTCGGCGAAGAGTTCTTCGAAGCTTTTGCGGGTCGTGTTCGCCATGATGGTCCCAGGGTACGGGGTCCGGGGCGCCGCTCAGCGCCAGGGTTCACTCACCGAACGGAGCGTCGCCGCGGTGGCGACGGCGGCGGTCACCGCCTCGTGGCCCTTGTCCTCGCGCGATCCCGGGAGCCCGGCCCGGTCGAGTGCCTGCTCCTCGGTGTCACAGGTCAGCACGCCGAAGCCGATGGGGACGCCGGTGTCGACGGAGACCTGGGTCAGCCCCTGGGTGACGCCCTGGCAGACGTAGTCGAAGTGGGGGGTGCCGCCGCGGATGACGACACCGAGGGCGACGACGGCGTCGTAGCCGCGGCCCGCGAGGACCTTGGCGACCACGGGCAGCTCGAAGCTGCCGGGGACCCTCAGCAGGGTGGGTTCGTCGATGCCCAGCTCGCGCAGGGCGCGCAGGGCTCCGTCGACGAGGCCGTCCATGACCTTGTCGTGCCACTGGGCCGCGATGACGGCGACCCGCAGGTCTCCGCAGTTCCGTACGGACAGTTCGGGTGCGCCCTTGCCGCTCACGCTTCTCCTCGGGACGGGACTGGATGGGATGGGTGTTGCCGGGTTACGGATCGGGGTTACGGATGGGGGTTACGGATGGGGTGTCACTGGTTGCCGCAGGCGGACCCGGCGGGGTCGAGCCAGGGCAGGTCGTGGCCCATCCGGTCGCGCTTGGTCCGCAGATAGCGCAGATTGTGCTCACCGGCCTGGACCGGCATCGACTCCCGGCCGTGGACGGTGAGCCCGAGACCGGTCAGGGCGCTGATCTTGTCGGGGTTGTTGGTGAGCAGCCGCAGTCCGCGGACCCCGAGGTCGGCCAGGATCTGGGCCCCGGCGGCGTAGTCGCGGGCGTCGGCGGGGAGGCCGAGCTCCAGATTGGCGTCGAGGGTGTCCGCGCCGCGTTCCTGGAGTTCGTACGCGCGCAGCTTGGGCAGCAGTCCGATGCCGCGGCCCTCGTGGCCGCGGAGGTAGACCACGACGCCCCGGCCCTCGTCGGCGATCCGCCGCAGGGACTCCTGGAGCTGGGGGCCGCAGTCGCAGCGCAGGGAGTGGAAGACGTCGCCGGTCAGGCACTCGGAGTGGACCCGGACGAGGACGTCGTCGGGGTCGCCCGCGAGGTCGCCGTGGACCAGGGCGACATGTTCGATGCCGTCGCGGACGGAGCGGTAGCCGTAGGCGGTGAACCGGCCGAAGGCGGTGGGCAGGTCGACCTCCGCCTCCCGGTGGACGGTGGGCTCGGTGGCCAGCCGGTGGGCGATGAGGTCCTCGATGGAGATGATCGTCAGTCCGTGCCGGCGGGCGAAGGGGATCAGCTGGGGCAGCCGCAGCATCACCCCGTCCTCACCGGCGATCTCCACGACCACCCCGGCGGGGCGGAGTCCGGCGAGCCTGGCCAGGTCGACGGCGGCCTCGGTGTGGCCGGGGCGGGCGAGCACTCCCCCGGGCTTGGCCCGCAGCGGGAAGATGTGTCCCGGCCGGACCAGGTCGGCGGGCTCGACGCCGCCGGAGGCCAGCAGGCGCAGGGTGGTGGCGCGGTCGGCGGCGCTGATGCCGGTGGTGACGCCGTAGGACGGTCCGGCGTCGACGGAGACCGTGAAGGCGGTCTGCATCGACTCGGTGTTCCGCTCCACCATCTGCGGCAGGTCGAGCCGGTCCAGTTCACCGCTCTCCATCGGGGCGCAGATCAGCCCGCGGCACTCGCTCATCATGAAGGCCACGATCTCGGGGGTGGCCTTCTCGGCGGCGAGTACGAGGTCGCCCTCGTTCTCACGGCTCTCGTCGTCGACGACGACGACCGGGCGGCCCGCCGCGATATCGCGGACGGCCTGGTCGACGGGGTCGAGGGCGAAGTCCTCGAGGTTGTCGGTGGAGTACCACGTGGGTGCCGGAATCATGCCGGTGCTCCTTCCAGAGCGGGGGTACGGGAGCGCAGCCACCAGTCGCGCATCCCCCACAGGACGAGGGCGAAGTAGATCATGTAGACCAGCCCGGAGAAGGCGAGTCCGCTGTTGAAGGCGAGGGGCACGCCGACGATGTCGACCAGCAGCCAGGCGAACCAGAACTCGACCAGGCCGCGGGCCTGGGCGATCATCGCGACGACGGTCCCGACGAAGATGTAGGCGTCGGCCCAGGGGCTCCAGGAGAGCGACGGGTAGAGGGTGAAGAGCCCGCCGACGGCCGCGGTGCCGAGGGCCGCGCCGCCCGCGAGGAAGGCGCGCTCCTTCCAGGTGGCGAAGCGGACGGCGACGGAGCCGTCCCGGGCCTTGCGGGTGCCGCGGGTCCACTGGTGCCAGCCCCAGGCGGCGACCACGATCACCAGGAGTTGTTTGCCGACGCCGCCGGTGAGCTGGGCGGAGGCGTAGGCGGTGACGAGGACCGCGCCGGACGCGAGCTGGGCGGGCCAGGTCCATACGGAGCGCCGCCAGCCGAGGGCGAGGGCGAGCAGACCGACGGTGTTGCCGATCATGTCGGACCACATGATGTGCTGGCCGAAGGCGGTGAACGCCTCGGCGTTCAGCCAGGAGAACGCGCTCATGGGGTGGGCTCCCCGGCTCCGGCGCGGGCACCGAGCAGCCGCTCCACGTATTTGGCGATCACGTCGACCTCCAGGTTGACCGGGTCGCCGGGGCCCTTCACCCCGAGGGTGGTCAGGGCGAGGGTGGTCGGGATGAGGCTGACGGTGAAGCGGTCGTCGCCCGCGTCCACGACGGTCAGGCTGACCCCGTCGACGGTGATGGACCCCTTCTCGACGACATAGCGGGCGAGGGGGCCGGGGAGGGAGATCTCGACGGTCTCCCAGTGTTCGGACGGGGTGCGGGCGGTGATGGTGCCGACGCCGTCGACATGGCCCTGCACGATATGGCCGCCGAGCCGTCCGCCGACCGGGGTGGGGCGTTCCAGATTGACCCGCGAGCCGGGCTCCAGCGCGCCCAGGGCGGAGCGCTTGAGGGTCTCGGCCATCACATCGGCGGTGAACTCGCCGTCGGCGGTGTCGACGACGGTGAGGCAGACGCCGTTGACGGCGATGGAGTCGCCGTGCCGGGCGCCGTCGGTGACGACCGGGCCGCGCAGCCGGAAGCGGGCGGCGTCCGCGAGGTGCTCGACGGCGGTGACCTGACCCAGTTCTTCGACGATTCCGGTGAACACTTCAGCGCTCCTTGGGGGTGATGGCGGGCACGGCGGTGATCCGCAGATCGGGACCGATCCGGACGGTCTCGGTCATGTCGAGACGCAACGCGTCGGCGATCGTGCCGATTCCTGCGTAGGAGAGGGCGGCGGGTCCGGCGCCGAGGAGGACGGGGGCGAGATAGCCGACGACGCGGTCGACCGCGCCCGCCGCGACGAACGCCCCGGCGAGGGTGGGGCCGCCTTCGAGGAGGACGGAACGGACGCCCCGCCCGTACAACTCCGTGAGCAGTGCCGGGACCGAGAGTCCGGTTCCGGTGTCGGCGGCCGGGAGCCGAACCACGTCAACGCCGCCGGCTCCGGCTCCGGCTCCGGCGATACGGCTGGTGTCGGCGTCCTCGCCGACGGCGACGAGGGTCGGGGCCGTACCGTCGAGGACGCGGGCGCCGGGCCGGACGGTGGCCCGGGTGTCGAGGACGACCCGCAGCGGCTGGACGGCGCCCGGGACGCCGCGGGCCGCGAGGTGCGGGTCGTCGGCGGCGAGGGTGCCGGAGCCGACGACGACGGCGTCCGCCTCGGCGCGCAGCCGGTGGACGTCGGCCCTGGCCTCCGGGGAGGTGATCCAGCGGCTGGTGCGGTCCTCGGCGGCGATCCGGCCGTCGAGGGTGGCCGCGTACTTCCACAGCACATGGGGGCGGCCGGTGCGGACGGCGGTGAGCCAGGCGGTGTTCCCGGCCTTGGCCTCGGCCGCGAGCAGGCCCTCCTCGACGGTGATCCCGGCGGCGCGCAGGGTGGCGGCGCCCCCGGTGGCCTGCGGGGTGGGGTCGGGGACCGCGTAGACGACCCGGCCGATCCCGGCGTCGATCAGCGCCCGGGTGCAGGGGCCGGTACGGCCGGCGTGGTCGCAGGGTTCGAGCGTGACGTACGCGGTACCGCCGCGGGCCCGCTCACCGGCGGCGGTCAGGGCGTGGACCTCGGCGTGGGGTCCGCCCGCGCGGCGGTGGTAGCCCTCGCCCGCGGTGCGGCCGGCGGCGTCCGTGACGACACAGCCGACGACGGGGTTGGGGCTCGTGGAGCCGAGGCCGCGGGCGGCGAGCGCGACGGCTCGGCGCATGGCGGCAATGTCGGCTGCGGTGGCCACCGGGTCCTCCTGCCTCTCGGGCACGGACTCCGGGGCCTGTCGACGAACGACAGATGGACGCGCGATCCCCACGTGATACGGCCGCGCCGGGCCGTGGACGGGCGACCGCCCGCCCCGTCAGGGGGAGCGATCAGCTCATTCCGGCCGACGGGCCCGAAGGGCCGCCCGCCGCGCACTGCCTCCCATCCGGACTTTCACCGTCGGTCCAGGAGTTTCACCTGGTCAACCGGCCGCTGGCTGCGGCCGGGTCGCGGACTTTAACCGCCGGCTCGGAATTGCACCGACCCCGGAGTACGCTGCTGCTGATACAGGGCCAGTCTGCCATGGGCCGCCGTCGGCCAAACGGGTGAACCTCTGTGGGCTGACTCACAGGCCGTCACGGAATCCGCGATCCGCCCCCGCCGGGAACGACGGGGAACGAGTCGTACCGGGCTATTGACGCAGTGGTCTAGTCCTCTTAGTCTCGGCGCCACTCCGCTCACGCGCGCGGGGTGCGTACGCCCGGCGGCGGAGTCCCGGCCCTTGCCGCCGCCGGGCGTTCCGGTGCGCCCGGAGCCGGTCGTGGTCGCGGGGGTGTCAGCCCAGGACGCGTACCGGACGGCCCGCCAGGAACGCCTCGACGTCCTCGACCGCCTGCCCGAAGTAGCCCTCGTAGTTGCGCCGGGTCACATAGCCCAGATGCGGCAGTCCGAGGAAGTTCGGGGCCGTGCGCCACGGATCGTCCGCGGGCAGCGGCTCGGTGGCGAAGACATCGGCGCCCGCGCCCGCGATCCAGCCCTCGCGCAGCGCCCGCAGCAGCGCGTCCTGGTCGACGATGCCCGCGCGCGAGGTGTTGACGAGGAGGGCGGTACGGCGCATCCGCCTCAGCTCGGGCTCCCCGATCAGGCCCCGGGTGCGGTCGCCGAGGACCAGGTGGACGGTGACGACGTCGCTGGTCTCCAGCAGTTCCTCCCGGGAGGCGGCGGGTGTCACGCCCACGGCGGCGGCGTGTCCGTGGTCGAGGTTGCGGCTCCAGGCGGTGACCTCCATCCCGAACGCGGCGCCCACCCGGGCGACCCGGGTCCCGATCTTCCCGAGGCCCAGGACGCCGAGCCGGCGGCCGTGCAGATCGGCGCCGAGGGTCTGCTGCCAGGGGCCGCCGGAGCGCAGGGCCGCGTTCTCCACGGCGACCCCGCGGGCCAGACCGAGGATCAGGGCCCAGGTCAGTTCGGCGGGCGGCTCCGGATTGCTGGCCGTACCGCAGACGGTGACGCCGTGGCGGGCGGCGGCGGCCAGGTCGATCGCGGCGTTGCGCATCCCGGAGGTGATCAGCAGCCGGAGCCGGGGCAGCCGGGCGAACAGCTCGGCGGGGAAGGGGGTGCGCTCCCGCATCACCACGAGGATCTCGCAGTCGCCGACGGCCGCGGCGACCGCGTCGTGGGTCGGCAGCGGATCGCGGATGAAGCGGGTCTCGACCCGGTCGCCGAGCCGGTCCCAGTCGGCGAGCCCGCGGGCGACGCCCTGGTAGTCGTCGAGCACGGCACACCGCAGGACCGCCTCGTCGCGCGCGGCCGGTTCCGATCTGCCCGTCACTGCCGTCATCCCGTCAGCCTCCTCCGTCACCGATTCAGCGGGAGCGTAGTGCACGACCGTGCGCCCCAGGCGCACAACCGACCTCGGCGGATGTGGTGCGGCGGCGGACGCGTTGCGCGGCAACACCGGTACCGCGGCCCGCGGCCGGGCGGCGGGCGCGGCCGCCGGACCAGCGGCGACGCCCATCGACGGGAGTGCGGCGGATACGGCTCCGCCGTCGCCGCCGTTGCCATCGGGCCGGCCGGGCGGCGCAACACCCGGCCCGCGCCCCATGCTGTGCCTCAGCTTCCGGCGTCCGTCCGGAGGGGTTCGGTCCCCGCCGGGTCCGGTGGGGCGTCGCAGGAAGGAAGGGACGCCATGGAGCGCCCGCTGCTGTCGTTGAGAGCCACTCTCGTGCTGTTGCTCGCGGTACTCGCCGGGGTGGGGGCGGGGGTGCTCACCGGGTTCGCGGGCGAGGGCACGGCGCGCAGTGTGCTGTGCGGGTTCGCCGCGGCGGGCCTCGCGGTCCCGTTCTTCGACCGGCTGGTGGGGCCTGCGGAGCGGTCCGGCGGCGGCGCGGGCGCGGCCGGGGCCGGGGAACGGGCGGGCGCGGCCGGGGCCGGGGGTGAGGTCCGTGACTGAACTCAGGCCGCTCGGCCCGGGGCTGACCCCGCAGGCCCGGGCGCTCGCCCAGGAACTGCGCGGGCTCTTCCACGCGCTGGGCGTCTCGGTACGGCGGTACGCGGCACGGCGGCTGCGGGACCCCGGCACGCTCTCCCGCTATCTCAACGGCACCCGGGTACCGCCGTGGGAGGTGGTGGTGGATCTGTTCACCGATCTCGCCGAGCACCGGGGCAGGGCGGCAACCCCGGAGGCGATCGCGCTGGTACGGCGGCTGCACGAGGAGGCGCTGGCGACCTCGGTGCCCTCGCCGCGGCACGCCCTGGAGGTCCTGGAGCGTCAGCTGGCCGACGCCGACCGGGTCTCGCGCCGCTCCGCCGTCCAGGGGGACGTGATCGGCGAGGCGCTGCTGGACCGGCAGCACCGGATCGCCGATCTGGAGGTACGGATCAGTGAGCTGGAGGCGGCGCGGATCGCGGAGCGGGAGCGCGCCGACCGGGCGGCCGACGCGGCGCCCGACGTGTCGGAGCTCTTACGCGAACGGGACGCCCTCCGGGCCCAGGTGGGCCGGCTGGCGGAGGAGTTGACGGCGACCCGGTTCCAGCGGGACCGCGCGGAGGAGCGGTGCGGGCTGCTGGAACGGCAGCTGGAGGCGATGGAGAAGGTCCAGCGCGGCGACGGCTTGCCCCCACTGGTCCCGCCGGCGGCCGGGCCCGTGACCAGGAGCCTGCCGAAGGTGCTGATCGTGGACGACCAGAGGGACAACCTGATGGCCATGAAGGCGGTCCTGTCGACGCTCAGCCAGGAGCTGGTGGCCGTGTCGTCGGGCCGCGACGCGCTCAAGGCGCTCCTCGACCACGACGACTTCGCGGTGATCATCATGGATGTCCAGATGCCCCTGATGGACGGCTACGAGACGGCCGCGCACATCAAGCGGCGCGGCCGGAGCAGCAAGGTGCCGATCATCTTCCTGACCGCGATGGGTGCGGACCCCGAACACTCGGCGCGCGGCTACGCGGCGGGGGCGGTGGACTACATCGGCAAGCCGTTCGACCCCTGGGTGCTCCGGGCGAAGGTCGCGGTCTTCACCGGCATCTATCTCGAACGCCACGGCGACGGCGGGACGCGCTGAGTATCTGCCGGGGCGGGCACGGTCCCGCACCTCCCCTGGTCCGCCGGGGCCGCCCGAGCCTTCACCCGCGGGGCGTCGCCGGTACGCCCCGGGCGGGTACGGCGGCGTACGGCGGTCGGTGCGGCCCCACCCGGGAACCGGGCACGGCGGGGACTACGCGCCCGGGGCGAAGACGTCGTCCTGGGCGTGGTCGCGGGCCGTGAGGAGGGCGCCGCGGAGGATGGCCCTGCCGCCGAGTTCGCCGGGGCGGACCTCCGTGGGCAGCGGGTTGAGGGCGGCCAGCCGGGTGGCCACCCGGTCCGCCAGGTCCGTGCCGCCCGCCAGGCCGACCTCGCCGCCGAGGACGACGCACCCGGGGTCGAGCACCGAGGTGACGGCCGCGGCGCCGAGGGCGACCCGGTCGGCGAGGGCGTCGAGGAAGCCGGCCGCCCCGGCCGCGACGGCCTCGGCGACGACCGTCGAGGCGGTGGACTCCGAGGCGTCGGGGGCCTTCAGTCCGTGGTCGGCGGCGAGCGCGCCGATCGCCGCCGAACCGGCCAGGGAGTGGAACCCGCCGTCGCAGCCGGACGCGGACGGCAGCCCGCCGGTGCCGGGCACGGGCAGGAAGCCGATCTCGCCCGCGCCGCCGGACACGCCCCGGCGCAGCCGCCCGTCGAGGAAGAGGGCCGCGCCGACGCCGTGGCCGAGCCAGAGGAAGGCGAAGGTGTCGCGGTCCCGGGCGGCGCCGGAGCGCTGTTCGGCGACGGCGGCCAGGTTGGTCTCGTTCTCCAGGACGATCCGGGCGGGCAGCCGCTGCTGGAGCGCGGCGACGAGGCTGCGGTGCCAGCCGGGCAGCCCCGATTCACGGAGCTCCCCGGTGCCGGGGTCGATCAGGCCGGGCACGCCGACGGCGACGGTGTGCAGCCGGGCGGCCCCGGCGTCCCGGGCGGTGCGCTCCAGCAGCGCCGCCGCCTGCTCGACGGCGGGCCCCGCGGGAGTGTCGCGGGCGATCGGCAGGGACGCCTCGGCGAGGGTCGTCCCCAGGAGGTCGGCGACGACGAGGGACACCCCCTGGGTCCGGACGTCGAGGGCGGCCAGCTGGGCGCGGTCGGCCACGATCCCGTACACCCGCGCGTTGGGGCCGCGCCGCCGGACACCGGCCTCCCCCACGATCCGGATCAGCCCGGATTCCTGGAGGCGTTCGACGAGATCGGCGACGGTCGGCCGGGAGAGCCCGGTCAGGACCTTCAACTCCCCCGCCGTCAGCGGGCCTTCGCGCTGGAGAAGCCCCAGGGCGAGCCGGTCGTTGATGGCCCGGGCGGTGCTCGGGGATGCGGGCATGCCGGAATCCTTCCAGATCGGTTTCCGGGCCCGGCCGACGGGTCACGGAGAGAGAGGGAGACGTACCGGACCCGGCCGGTACGCACGGTCCGCACGGTTCCCCGGCGAAAAACCGGATGCGCGGGGATTAACTATCAGGCAACCTTCCTGATAGTTTACGGGAGTCCGCGGAACGGCGGACTCCGAAACCAGGGGGAGCGTGGGCGTATGGCGTCGGGCGGGACGGTTCTCGACCCCGGGCAGCTCCGGCGGGCACGGTTCGCGCTGGCCGCGGTGTTCTGTGTGCACGGCGCGGTGGCCGGCAGCTTCGCCACCCGGATCCCGTGGATCTCGGACCACACCGGGGTCAGCGCCGGACAGCTCGGACTCGCCCTCGCCTTCCCCGCGATCGGCGCGTCGCTGGCGATGCCGCTGGCCGGGGCGATCAGCCATCGGCTGGGCGCCCGTACGGCCCTGCGCTGGCTGCTCGCCCTGTGGACCCTCGCCCTGACCCTGCCGGCCCTCGCCCCCAATCTGCTGGGACTGTGCGCGGCGCTCTTCGTCTACGGCGCCACGTCCGGCACCTCGGACGTGGTGATGAACGCCGTGGGCGTCGAGGTCGAGAACCGGATGGAGCGGTCCATCCTGTCGGGGCTGCACGGCATGTGGAGCGTCGGGGCCCTGGTCGGTTCGGCGGGCGGCACGCTCGCCGCGCATCTGGACACCGACGCCCGGATCCATCACGCGCTGGCCGCCGCGGTCCTCACCGTCCTCGGCCTGCTGGCCTGCCGGGGTGTCCTCGACGTCCGGAGCGCCCCGGACGAGGAGCCGCCGCCGCACTTCGCGATCCCGCCGCGGTCGGCGGTGGTCATCGGGGCGATCGGCTTCTGCGCCGTCTTCGCCGAGGGCGCCAGCCTGGACTGGTCCGCGGTCTATCTGCGGGACGTCCTGGGCACGTCCCCCGGTCTCGCCGCGGCGTCCACCACCGCCTTCGCCCTGACCATGGCCGTGGCCCGGCTGGCGGGCGACCGGATCGTGGACCGCTTCGGCCCGGTGCGTACGGTGAGGACCGGCGGGGTCGTGGCGACCGCGGGCGGGCTGCTCGTGGTGCTGGCTTCGCAGCCGGCGACGGCCCTGACCGGCTTCGCCCTCATCGGGCTCGGCGTCGCGATCGTCGTCCCCATCGCCTTCGCGGCCGCGGGCCGCAGCGGGCCGCGGCCCGCCCAGGCCATCGCGGGCGTCGCGACCATCACCTATACATCGAGCCTGATCGCGCCGTCCGCGATCGGCGGGATCGCCGATCTGACCAGCCTGGTGACCTCCTTCGGCCTGGTGACGGCGCTGGCGTTCGGCCTGGTCCTGGGCGCCGGTGTGCTCCGTTCGGCGGGCCGCGGCCCGACGGCGGGCGGCGGGGCGAAGCCCTCACCCGCCGATGCCACCACGGACGTACCGGCCGGAGAGCCCCGCGGCTGACCCGACCCGGCGGCGCTCCCGAGCGCCGCCCCCCGATCCGGCCCCGGGCGGACCCACTGCCACCCCGTCCGTCCGGGGCCGAACCCTCCCCTTCTCCCCCGCGCCCCCGGCACCGGGGGTTTTCGGCCATCCACCACCGGCCCGTGCCATCGCGACCTGAGCGGTGACCTCAGCTGTGACCGCAGCGACGACCGGAGCGACGACCTCAGCCTGTAGCGAGTCGCCGGACAGGGCCCGGTCGAGCCCGGGGACCTCCGCCGCAACACGGTGGACCGCCGCCCGCGGCAAGGGCGACGGCCCGGCCGTACGTCCCGAAAGCGGACCACGGCACGGCGGCCGGGTTCCGCCCGTGCGACGAACGGCCGAAAAGTGCCACTAACATGGCGCCGATCGTCCACGACCCGCGTGCCGATCCGCCGAGCCGCCGCCCCGGACGTCCGTCCCGGCCGCGCGCCTCGGTCCCGTCAGACCGAACCCCCGTGAGAAGTGGAGCCGCCCGGTGAATCTCGGCGTGCGTTGGACCCTGCACGGCGACGGGCGGACCCCCGCTCCTGGCGCCGTCGTACGCCCCGACGAACGGCTCTCCTGGCCGCGGACGGCGGGCCTCGGAGCCCAGCACGTGGTCGCGATGTTCGGGGCGTCCTTCGTCGCTCCGGTACTGATGGGTCTCGACCCCAATCTCGCGATCATGATGTCCGGCGTCGCCACCATGATCTTCCTGCTGGCGACCCGCGGCCGGGTCCCCAGCTATCTGGGCTGCTCGCTCTCCTTCGTCGGTGTCGCGGCCGCCATCCGCGCGGGCGGCGGGGACAGCGCGACCGTCACCGGCGCGGTCTTCGTCGTCGGTGTCGCGCTCTTCCTCTCCGGTCTCGCGGTGCGCCGGTTCGGCGCCCGGATCATCCATGCGGCGATGCCGCCGATCGTCACCGGCGCCGTCGTCATGCTGATCGGTTTCAATCTGGCGCCGGTGACCGCCAGCACCTACTGGCCGCAGGACCAGTGGACGGCGCTGCTGGTGATGCTCTTCACCGGGCTGGCCGTGGTCTGTCTGCGCGGCTTCTTCTCCCGGATCGCCATCTTCCTCGGGCTCCTCTTCGGCTACGGCCTCTCCTGGGTGCTGGACCGGGTCTTCGGCAAGATCCACTCCCCGCTGGGCGGCGGTGCGGCCGTGGACCACTGGCGGCTCGACTTCTCCGCGGTCGGCGACGCCGCCTGGGTGGGGCTGCCGTCCTTCCACGCCCCCGCCTTCGAGTGGTCCGCGATCCTGATCGCGCTGCCCGTCGTGATCGCGCTGATCGCCGAGAACGCGGGGCACGTCAAGGCCGTGGGCGAGATGACGGGCGATCCGCTGGACGACAAGCTGGGAACCGCGATCGCGGCGGACGGCGCGGCGTCGATGCTCTCCACCGCGGTGGGCGGCCCGCCGAACACCACGTACTCCGAGAACATCGGGGTGATGGCGGCGACCCGGGTCTACTCCACGGCCGCCTACTGGGCCGCCGCCGTCTTCGCCCTGCTCTTCGGGCTCTGCCCCAAGTTCGGCGCGGTCGTGGCGGCGATCCCGGGCGGGGTGCTCGGCGGTATCACCGTGATCCTGTACGGGATGATCGGCCTGCTCGGCGCCCAGATCTGGATCAACGCCAAGGTGGATCTGAGCAATCCGCTCAATCTGGTCCCGGCCGCCGCGGGCATCATCATCGGTGTCGGCGGGGTGTCGTTGAAGATCGGCGACGACTTCGAGCTGGGCGGTATCGCCCTCGGCACGATCGTCGTGATCACCGGCTACCACGTCCTGCGGGCATTCGCCCCGGCGCATCTGAAGACGCAGGAGCCGCTGCTGGACGAGGGCACGTCCCGGTACGACACCGACACCGACACCGACACCGGAACGAGCTCCGGCAAGGACTGACCCTTCGCCCGTTCCGGGGACGGCTCCGCCGATCCGGCCCGGGGCGGGGTCCGGGCTGGGACCCTGACCCCATGGTCCGGATCGAACAGAGCGCGGCGGTCGGCGTGGTGGACGCGGCCGACCGGATGCGGGCGCTCGACGCCCGCTGGCCCGCCCGTGACGGCGTGGCCGTCTTCAACCGTGTCTATCTGACGGTCACCGAGGACATCGCCCGGCGGATCGAGGGGGGCGAGTTCCCGGACCGCCGGGCCGCGACCGTCCTCGGCGCGCTCTTCGCCGAGCGGTATCTGTCGGCGGTCGCGCTGGCCGAGTCCGGCGGACGGCCACCCGCCTGCTGGCGCCCGCTGTTCCAGTACCGGCGGCATCCCGGCGTACGGCCGCTCCAGTTCGCCCTGGCCGGGATCAACGCCCACATCGGGCACGATCTGGCGCTCGCGGTGGTCGACGCCTGCCGGGCGCTGGACTGCGGCCCGCCGGACCTGGAGAACGAGTTCGACCAGGTCGGCGAGGTACTGGTGCTGCTGGAGGAGCGGATCCGGGAGGAGTTGATGCCGGGCCCCGACCTCTTGGAGGTCGCCGATCCGCTCACCCATCTCGTCGGCGCCTGGAGTCTCGACCGGGCCCGGGACGCGGCCTGGTCGGCGGCCCGGCTGCTGTGGGGTGTCCGGGAACTCCCGGGTCTCGCGGAGGAGTTCACCGAGCGCGTCGACACCGGCGTCGGGCTGGTCGGCCGCTGTCTGCTGACGCCCTGGCCCTGATCGCCGGCCGGGTACGGCCAGGGCGCGCATCCGGTCGGCTCGGGCATCGACCACCACGGGCGTCGGCCCTTCAGGCGTTGGCCCTTCAGGCGTTGACGCCCGCGTCGACGGTGAGCACCGTCCCCGTGATCAGATCGCCGCCGGGCCCGGCGAGATGCGCCACGGTCGCGGCCACGTCGTCCGGCTGGAGGAACCGGCCGAGCGCCGTACCGGCCCGCACCTCGTCCGCGCCCTCGCCGTCCACCGGGTTCATATCGGTGGCCGTGGGGCCGGGGTTGACCGCGTTGACCGTGATGCCCCGGGGCCCCAGCTCCCGCGCCAGCGCCCGGGTCAGCCCGGTGACGGCCGACTTGCTCATCGTGTAGAGCACGATGTTCGGCAGCACGGCGCGGTCGCTGAAGTTGGTGCCGATGGTGATGATCCGGCCGCCGTCCGGCAGATGCCGGAGGGCCGCCTGCGCCGCCACGAACGGCGCCTTGGCGTGGATCGCCAGGACCCGGTCCAGCTCATCGGCCGTCACATCGCCCACGGGGCCGTACGGGAACACGCCCGCGTTGTTGACGAGGACGTCCAGCCGCCCCAGCTCCGCCGCGGTCCGGTCGACCGCCGCCGTCACGGCGTCCGCGACCGCCGAGTCGGCCTCGACGGCGACCGCCCGGCGGCCCTCCGCCGCCACCTCGGCCACCAGCTCCTTCGCCTTCTCCGCGCTGGTCGGCGAGACATAGGTGAACGCCACATCCGCCCCCTCGCGCGCCAGTCGGCGCACGATCGCCGCGCCGATCCCCCGGCTGCCGCCCGTCACCAGTGCCACCTTGCCCAGCAGTGTGCCCATGAGTGCGTTCCCCAATTCCGTATTGATCGACACAGAAATACGAACACGGCCCTCCGGGGCGCGTCAAGGTATATTTTTATCGAGCGACACAGAAAGAGTCGAGGGTCCGGACGGCACCCGGCGGTCGCCGTGGCGAGAACGAGGAGGCACCGGTATGGCGGGACGTGGACGCCCCAGGAGTTTCGACCGGACCGTCGCCCTGACCCGGGCGATGGAGACGTTCTGGCGCCGGGGGTACGAAACGGCGTCGCTGGCCGATCTGACCGCCGCCATGGGCATCAACTCGCCCAGCCTCTACGCCGCCTTCGGCTCCAAGGAACAGCTGTTCCGGGAGGCGGTGGAGTTGTACGCGGCGGTCGAGGGCGCGCCGATCGACCGTGCACTGACCGAGGAGCCGACGGCCTTCGAGGCCGTCGCCGCCGTGCTGCGGTGGAACGCCCGGGCCTTCACGGGCGACGACCGGCCGACCGGCTGCATGGTGGTCCTGTCGGCCGTGAACACCGCCGACGACGCGGCCAGGCGGTGTCTGGCCGAGGTCCGCGCGGCGGGCACCGACCAGATCCGGGAGCGGCTGGAGCGGGGGATCCGGGAGGGGGATCTGCCGCCGGACACGGACACGGCGACCGCGGCCCGCTTCTACACCGCCATCGTTCAGGGCATGTCCGTCCAGGCCAGGGACGGTGCCGGGTACGAGGAGGTGGCCCGGGTCGCCGAGCGGGCCATCGGGGCGTGGGAGGCCGTGACGGGCGCCCCCGCCCGGCCCGTGGCGCCCCGGGACACCGCTGAGCGGGGCCCGGCTCCCGTACGGTATTCCGCCGATTCCCCCGCCCGGCCGCAGGCCCGGCCGCCCGCCGGCTCCTCCGCCGGGTCCTCCGCCCGGTCCTCCGCCCGGTCCTCCGGCAGTCAGTCCTCCGGCAGTTCGACCGGCGCGATCTCGTCGTAGACGTCGCCGGGACCCGGGTTCGACGGGTCGGTCGCGCCGCCGAAGTGCCGCATCACGCCCCAGACGGCGTTGAGCGCGGTCTGCACGGCGCCCTCGGCCCAGCCCGCGGTCCACGAGATGTCGTCGCCCGCGAGGAAGATGCCCTGCTTGCCCTCGGGCAGCAGATCCTGCATGAAGTGGGTGAACAGCCGCCGCTGGTAGCGGTAGTGGCCGGGCAGATTGGCCTTGAACGCGCCCATGAAGTAGGGCTCGTTCTCCCAGGAGACGGTGACCGGGTTGCCGGTGATGTGGGCGCGGATGTCGACATCGGGGTAGATCTCGCCGAGGGACGCCAGCATCACCTCCATCCGCTCGTTCGCCGACAGCGGCAGCCACTTGAGGCTGTCGTCGCACCAGGTGTACGAGAGGCAGATGACGGCCGGCTTGTCGGGACCGTCGTCCAGCAGATACGTCCCGCGGGTCATCCGGTCGGTGAGCGTCATCGACATGGTGTCCCGGCCGGTCACCGGGTTCCTGTCCAGCCAGAACGGCCGGTCGACCGGGACGAAGAGCTTCGACGACTCCATGTAGTGGGTCCGCTCGATCGCGGTCCAGTGGTCGATCGGGAAGAGCGCGTCATCACAGGCGATCTTGGACAGCAGCATCCACGACTGGGCGGTGAAGACCGCGGCGCGGAAGGTGCGGATGTCGCCGGAGGCGTCCGTGACGGTGATCCTGTTGCCCGCGGTCCGGTTGAGCCGGGTCACGGCGGGCCGGTGGCCGCCCTCGTGCAGGGAGGCCAGCGACGTCCCCTGCGGCCAGTGGACGATCTTCCCCGGGGCGCGCTCCCACAGCCGCAGCGGAAGCTGCTGACTGCCCTCGACGATGCCGCGGTGGTGGTCGTCGGCCTCGGAGTAGACGACCCGGAGGATCTCCAGGATGGAGTTGGGGAAGTCGGTGTCCCAGCCGCCCGTACCGAAGCCGACCTGGCCGAAGATCTCCCGGTGCCGGAAGGAGCGGAACGCCTCGGAGGCGCACAGGAAGCCGTAGAAGGTCTGGTTGTCGAGCTGTTCCACCAGCCGGGCCCAGATCTCCCGGATCCGGGGCACGTCCCGCTCCCGCATGGCGCGGTTCATCTCGGTGAAGTCGGCGCCCTCCTCCAGGCAGGCGTTCCACGCGTCCATAACATCGCGGTAGACCTGCGGGAGGTCGTCGATGGTCTCGGCGTAGTGCGACTCGCCCTTGAGGTCGACCACGGTCGACGGGGTCGAGGGCGCCAGCGGGTTGGGGAACGGCCGGGTGGTGAGCCCGACGAGGTCGATGTAGTGCTGGAGGGCCGTCGAGGACGGCGGGAACCGCATGGCGCCCATCTCCGCGGTCAGCTCCGGGTCGCCGCCGTCGAAGCCGACGGTACGGAGCCGTCCGCCGATCCGGTCCGCCTCGTAGAGGACCGGCTTGAGGCCCATCTTCATCAGCTCGTAGGCGGTGATAAGACCGGAGAGCCCGCCGCCGATCACCGCGACCTCGGTGCCGTGCTCGGTGGCCGGGATCTGCCCGAGCCCGGCGGGGTGGGCGAGGAAGTCGTCGTAGGCGTAGGGGAAGTCCGGCCCGAACATGGTGATCGGCGGCTGCGCGTCGGTGTGCTGGACGGCGGTGGGCACCGTGGACGTCATCGGGTCGGGCTCCTTGCGGGAACGACGGGCGCGGCGGTGCCGCGGGGTCGCGGTGGTACGGGTGGGTGTCACCGGCGCGGTGCGCGGCGGCGGCACGGCCGGCCGGGGCCGATGGGGTGGGGGCGCCCGGGAGGCGGGCACTCCCAGAAATCTACGGTCCCGCCGCCACCCGGGACAAGGCGCGTCCGTTGCGCTCGGACGGGCGATTCGTTGCGTCCGGCGGGCCCGTCGCGTCGATTCGTTGTGCGGGGGCGTCGTCGCAGGTGGTACGGGGTGCCATCCGACCCCGGAAGGGCCTGGGAAGGGCTCGGGAAAGGCTCGGAGAGGGCCCGGGAAGGGCATCCGCCGGGCACGGCCCGAGGGTCAGGCGGGCGGCCCGGGCGTATAGCGCCGCAGCAGCGGGGAGAGCACCAGCACCGACTTGGTGCGCTCCACGAACGGCTCACCGGCGATCCGCTCCAGCACCCGCTCGAAGTGGCGCATATCCGCGGCGAAGACCTGGACCACGGCGTCGGCCTCACCCGTGACCGTGGAGGCCGACGCGATCTCCGGATACCGTTCCAGACCCCGCTCGATGGCCTCCGGGGACGTATTGCTGCGGCAGTACAGCTCGATGAACCCCTCCGTCTCCCAGCCCAGGGCCGCCGGATCCACCCGTACGGTGAAACCGGTGATGGCCCCCGAGTCGCGGAGCCGGTCCACCCGGCGCTTCACGGCGGGCGCCGAGAGGCCGACCAGGGCGCCGATATCGGCGTAGGAGCGGCGGGCGTCCTCGGCCAGGGCGTGGACGATGCGTTCGTCGAGGTCGTTGAGTCGCACGGAGGGTGGGTCACTCTTCTTCGTCGGGCCGGTCCTGGGCGGCGGGCCGGTGCGGTTCTCCCCGATCGGGCCCGATCCACGAGACACGCCCCGGCCGTCGCCGTGGAACGCAGTAGAACACACCGCCCGGCCGGGGACGGGCCGGGACGTTCCGGCCACCGCGGGCACGGTCGTACGGAGACGATCCGGCACCGGTCCACGGGGAGCGCGGAGCGCCCGGGAGACGGCCTCCGGGCCCGGGGATTCCCGGGCGCCGGAGGCCGTGGCCCGGAGGCCGTGGCCGGAATCAGCTCCAGCTGGCGTGCAGCGGCTTGCCCTCGGCATAGCCCGCGGCGCTCTGGACGCCGACGATCGCCCGCTCGGCGAACTCCTCCAGCGACCCCGCGCCCGCGTAGGTGCAGGAGGAACGGACGCCCGCGATGATCGAGTCGACCAGGTCCTCGACGCCCGGCCGGGCCGCGTCCAGGAACATCCGCGAGGTGGAGATGCCCTCCTCGAAGAGCGCCTTGCGGGCCCGGTCGTACGCGGACTCGTCGCTGGTCCGGTTGCGCACAGCACGCGCCGACGCCATGCCGAACGACTCCTTGTACAGCCGCCCGTCGGCGGTCTGCTGGAGGTCGCCGGGCGACTCGTACGTCCCCGCGAACCAGGAACCGATCATCACATTCGAGGCACCGGCGGCCAGCGCCATCGCCACATCGCGCGGGTGGCGCACCCCGCCGTCGGCCCAGACGTGCTTGCCGTACTTCTTCGCCTCCGCGGCGCACTCCAGCACGGCGGAGAACTGGGGACGGCCGACGCCGGTCATCATCCGGGTCGTGCACATCGCGCCCGGACCCACCCCGACCTTGATGATGTCGGCGCCCGCCTCGATCAGGTCCCGTACGCCCTCGGCGGCGACGATGTTGCCCGCGACGATCGGCACCTTCGGGTCGAGGGAGCGGACCGCGCGCACCGCGGCGATCATGCTCTCCTGGTGGCCGTGGGCGGTGTCCACGACCAAGGTGTCGACACCCGCGTCGAGCAGCTGCTTCGCCTTGCCCGCCACATCGCCGTTGATCCCGACGGCGGCGGCGATCCGCAGCCTGCCCTCGTCGTCCACGGCGGGGGTGTAGAGGGTGGCGCGCAGGGCGCCCTTGCGGGTGAGGATGCCGACGAGACGGCCCTCCTCGTCGACGGCCGGGCTGTAGCGGCGGTTGGCGTTGTCGAGCCGGATGAACGCCTCGCGCGGGTCTATGTCGGCGGCCAGCAGCACCAGATCGCGGGACATCACCTCGGAGAGCTGGGTGAAGCGGTCGACGCCGAGCAGATCGGCGTCGGTGACCACGCCCACCGGGCGGTGGTCATCGTCGACGACGACACCGGCCTCGTGCGCCCGCTTGGGCAGCAGGGCGAGGGCATCGGCGACGGTCTGGTGGGGGGCGAGCACGATCGGGGTGTCGAACACCAGGTGCCGGGACTTGACCCAGGCGACGACATCCGCGACGACCTCGATCGGGATGTCCTGGGGGATCACGGTGAGACCGCCGCGGCGGGCGAGCGTCTCGGCCATCCGGCGTCCGGCGATCGCCGTCATATTCGCGGCGACCAGCGGGATGGTGGTGCCAGTGCCGTCCTTCGACGAAAGGTCCACGCCCTGGCGGGACCCGACGGCGGAGCGGCTCGGCACCATGAACACATCGTCGTAGGTCAGGTCGTAGGGGACCGAGGGACTGGCAGTCAGCCGGCCCGTACCGGGCTCAAGAAAACGCATAAGTCTCACATTTTCAAGCGAAACGGAGCAGGTCACTCCCACGAACGACACAACAAAGAACCCCCGTGCTGTGTTTTCCTCCAGGTCGCCCCGAAGGACGCCCGTGGAGATACGGGGGCTGATGCGCAGGATTGTGGGCCTGCCTTACGTCGAAAGGTTACCCGAGTCCGAACGGATCAGCGATACCGTGCGCCCTCGGCACCGCGGTACGGGGGCCGGGGGGCACGGGGCCGCGACGGTCACCGCGGGCCGGTCACCGGCCCGGTCACCGGCCCGGTCACCGGGGCGGGGACGGGCGGCGAGTTAGGCTGGCGGACGTGGCGAGAACCGACGGAGCGTTACGGGCGATCAGCGATCTGCACCTTTCCTACGACGAGAACCGCGAGATCACGGCGGGGCTGAAGCCCTCGTCCCCCGACGACTGGCTGATCGTGGCCGGGGACGTCGGCGAGCTGATGGCGGACATCGAGTGGGCCCTCACCCTGCTGGCGGAGCGGTTCGCCCGGGTGATCTGGGTCCCCGGCAATCACGAGTTGTGGACGGTCAAGCAGGAGACCAGCCCGCTGCGCGGGGTGGAGCGCTACCGGGCCCTGGTGGAGATGTGCCGCCGGATCGGGGTGGTCACCCCGGAGGACCCGTACCCGGTCTGGCACGGCGCCGGCGGCCCGGTCCGGATCGCGCCGCTCTTCCTGCTGTACGACTACTCGTTCCTGACCCCGGGCACCAGCACGGTCGAGGAGTCCCTGGCCAAGGCCTGGGAGGCGGGGATCGTCTGCACCGACGAGTTCTTCCTCCATCCCGATCCGTATCCGGGCCGGGCCGAGTGGTGCGCCGCCCGGGTCGAGGAGACCGAGCGGCGCCTCACCGAGGTCGCGGGCGATCTGCCGCTGGTGCTGGTGAACCACTGGCCCCTGGTGCGCACCCCGACCGAGGTGATGATCCACCAGGAGTTCGTCCAGTGGTGCGGCACGGTCAGAACGGCGGACTGGCACACCCGGTTCGGGGCGCGCGCGGTGGTCTACGGCCATCTGCACATCCCCCGGAGCACCGTCTACGACGGCGTCCCCTTCGAGGAGGTGTCGCTGGGCTACCCGCGCGAGTGGCGCCGCTACGGGCTCCGCTCGGAGCTGGCCCGCCAGATCCTTCCGCGCCCGGACGCATGACGCGGGGGCCCGGACGGCCTCCGCCCCGCCGGGGAACCGCCCGCCTCGTGGGTAAACGTTTCCCCGGGCGGCGGCGGCCGCCCGGGGAAGGGCCTCAGTCGTCGGGGTCGGCGCGCTCCAGGGCCGGCCGGAGCCCCGGCGGGGAGTTCAGCAGCAGATCCGCCGCCGCGGTGTCGGTGACCAGGCTGGTGACGAGACCGGAGCGGAGTACGGCCCCGATCGCCTCCGCCTTGCGGACTCCCCCGGCGATCGCGACCACCTCGGGGATCCGCCGCAGCCGGTCGGCTTCGACCGTGATGCACCGCTCGCCCAGGTCGCGGCCGACCCGGCGGCCGTCGCGGTCGAAGAGGTGCGCGGACATCTCGGCGGCGACGCCGTAGGAGGCGTAACGGGCCCGCTCGGCGTCGGTGAGCATGTCGTGGACCGTGGAGATACCCGCCTCCCACGAGCCGATGGAGACCGCGGCCACCGTGACCTTGTCGAAGTAGTCGAAGGCGCGGGCGATCCCGGTCTGGTGCCGCAGCGCCGCGGCCGTCGCGGCGTCCGGCAGCAGCATCGGGGCGTAGATGGGGTGGGCGTCGCCCCCCGACACCTGGGCGGCGCGGCGGACCGCCTCCACCGAGCCGCGTTCCGCGGTTCCCGCGTCGTACACGCCGGTGAGCTGGACGACCGTGCACGGTGGCAGCCGGTCGAGCGCCGCCGCCATATGAATGGTCGACCGCCCCCACGCCAGCCCCAGTACGTCGCCCTCGTCGACCAGCTCCCCCAGCAGATCCGCGGCCACCTCGCCCAGGTTCTCCGGGTCGGGCGACTCGTCGGCCTCGGCCGGGGACTCGACGACCACGGCGTGCCGCAGTCCGAACCGGGCGCGGATCGCGTCGGAGCGCTCGGCGTCCAACTCCGCCGGGACCCGGATCTCGATCCGTACGAGATCCCGTTCCAGCGCCGTCTCCAGGACCCGGGCGACCTTGAAGCGGCTGACGCCGAACTCCTCCGCGATCTGGATCTTGGACTTGCCCTCCAGATAGAACCGGCGGGCCATCGCCGCCGCCTGTACGAGCTCCGCGGGTCCCATCCGCAGGGCGGACCGTCCCGCCGACCTAGCAGACACCGCGCTCTCCTCACTCCTGTTCTGACTCCGGATCCGTCATCCTGTCAGATCCGGCTGTTGTGGATCAGCCCGGTCGGGCCGTGTTCATCTCCGTGTGGTCCGGTGGTCGCCCGGAGTGACCGTTCGGGCCGCACCGGGCGGTCGGGCCCGCGGGCGGATGCCGCGCGGGCGTTTCCCGGTCAGTGTGCGCAGGCCCAGCCCGCCGTGGCGATGGTCTGTTCGGCCTTTGCCCGCAGCCCGCGGACGGCGGCGGCCGGATCCTGGGCCCCGTAGACCGCGGATCCGGCGACGAAGACGTCGGCGCCCGCCTCGGCGCACCGCTCGATCGTCTCATCGGCGACCCCGCCGTCGATCTGGAGCCAGAGGTCGAGCCCGTGCTTGCCGATCAGCTCCCGGGTCCGGCGGATCTTGGGCAGCATGATGTCGAGGAACGCCTGGCCGCCGAAGCCGGGCTCCACGGTCATGATCAGCACCATGTCCAGTTCGGGGAGCAGATCCTCGTACGGCTCGATGGGTGTGGCGGGCCTCAGCGCCATCGAGGCCCGCGCGCCCTTGGCCCTGATCTCCCGGGCGAGGCGCACGGGCGCGGCGGCGGCCTCCACATGGAAGGTCACCGAACCGGCACCGGCCTCCACGTACCGCGGCGCCCAGCGGTCGGGGTCCTCGATCATGAGATGACAGTCCAGCGGGATGTCGGTTGCGCGGCTGAGGGATTCCACGACCGGGACGCCCAGCGTGAGGTTGGGCACGAAGTGGTTGTCCATCACGTCGACATGGAGCCAGTCGGCGCCGCCGGCACCCCCCACGGCCTCGGCCTCCGCCGACAGTCGGGCGAAGTCGGCGGAGAGAATACTGGGATTGATCTGTACGGCCATGGGCCAAGCCTGCCACGTCCGGGCGCGGTTCCCGGCCTCCGTCCGTTCTCCGGTACGGACGGGGCCCGCCGGGATCGTCCGCCCGCCGCGGTACGCAACGAGTTCGGCCACCGGACACAACCCGGCAAAGATGTTCACACCACCCCTTCCGCCTGCCACCATCGGTCCTTCCGGCTACCGACGGTGTGTGGGGGATCGCGGAATGACAGCGGCACAGAGCAATGACCAGCGTCTGCTCAACCGGATTCTGGAGGACCGGCATCGCACGCTGGCCCCCGAGAAGAGCCGGGACGACTTCTTCACCTACTTCGCCGCCGACAACGCCCTGCAGGACTGGGATCTCGATTACGACGAGATCATGGACGGGATCGTCGACGGCGCCCACGACTGCGGTATCGACGGCATCTGGACCTTCGTCGACGAACGCTTCATCACCGCCGACTCCCATCGCTTCCTGTCGTCCCGGGCCAACAAGATCGAGCTGGTGATCCTGCAGGCGAAGAACACCGCGGGCTATCAGGAGTCGGTGATCGAGAAGCTCCACTTCCATCTGCCCGCCCTGCTGGACATGAGCCGGAACGAGGAGGAGCTGGCGCCCCACACCAACGCCAAATTGCTCGACCGCACCTGGCGGTTCCTCCAGGTGCTCGAAGAGCTGGCGTCCTCGTTCCCCAAGGTGCGGATCAAGGTCATCTACGCCAACAAGGCGGCGGAGGGGCCGCACCCCAATGTGAAGGCAAAGGGCGACCGGCTGCGCCGGGAGCTGGCCCCGCTGATCACCTCGGACACCGTGGCCGACCTCGAGTACCTCAACGCCGCCGACCTCCGTGAGCGGACCGCCCGGGGCGCCAAGGCGGTCGCCCAGCTCGTCTTCACCGAGACCCCGATGAGTACGTCGCTCGGCGAGGGCTATGTCTGTCTGGCCCGGCTGGACGAGTACTACCGCTTCATCACCTCCGACAACGAGGCGCTGCGGCTGGAGCTGTTCGAGTCCAACGTCCGTGACTACGCGGGATCCACGATGGTGAACAACGCCATCGGCGACACCCTGAAGTCCGGTACCGGCGAGGACTTCTGGTGGTTCAACAACGGGGTCACGATCGTCGCGGACGCGGCCCAGATCGCCGGCAAGCGGATCGTCGTCAAGGATCCCCAGATCGTCAACGGCCTACAGACCAGCCACGAGGTCTACAGCTACTTCCAGCAGGGCGGCCATCACCGCGACCGGTCGCTGCTGGTCAAGATAGTCGTGGCACCGGAGTCCGGTACCGCCCGCGACCGCATCATCCGGGCCACCAACAGCCAGACCCAGTTGCCCGCCGGCGCCCTGCGGGCGACGGAGTCCATCCAGAAGGACATCGAGGAGAGCCTCGCCTACTCGGGCGGATACCGCTACGAACGCCGCGCCAGCCACTACCGCAACCTCGGCCTTCCCCTCGACCGTATCGTCACGATGGCCCGGCTGGCCCGGGAGTTCACCGCCTTCGCCCTGCGCGAGCCGCATACGGCCCTGCGCCACTCGGACGAGCTGCTGCTGAACGAGACGTACTACGCGCAGATCTTCTCCACCCGGCACGACCTGGACATCTACCGGCTCTGTCTCGACGTCCACACCAGGCTGCGCGGCTTCCTCCAGGAGTACACGGCGGACCAGCCGCTGCTGGGCGAATCCCAGGAGAACTGGCTTTATCCGCTGGCGTCGATGTCGGCGTACACCCTCACCCGGCTGCGACAGCCCACCGAGCGGGACCTCCTCAACATCGATCTCGACCATCTCGACGACGAACTGATGCAGCGGATGACGGGCACGCTCGACACCGGCTTCAAGAGCGCGCTGCGGCACAGCAAGGCGAGCGGGGTCGACCGGATCGCCAGGACGCCGGAGTTCACCAGCCGGCTGCGGCAGTCCGTGGTCTCCCAGGCCCGCTTCCACATCCAGCACTGAGGCCCGGTCCCGGCGTCATACGGGGCCGGGGCCCGCGCCGCCACGGGTGTCGCCACGGGCGTCGGGCCGGGCATCGTCGCGGGCGTCGAGGTGGGCGTTGAGACGGGCCGCCCGGCGGGTCAGATGGTCGCGTTCCTTGGTGTCGGTCGCCTTGCGGGCGGCCTCCGCGTACAGCCGGGCCGCCACCGCCGGGTCTCCGTCGCGCTCGTGGAGATGGGCCGCCACCGCCGTGTACCGGGGCAGGCCCGGGTCCAGCTCCGCCAGCGCCGCCAGCCCGGCGCGCGGTCCCTCGGCCTCGCCGACGGCGACCGCCCGGTTGAGCCGGACGACCGGACTGTCGGTCAGCCGCGCCAGTTCGTCGTACCACTCGACGATCTGCGGCCAGTCGGTCTCATCGGCGGTGGGCGCGTCGGCGTGCAGCGCCGCGACGGCGGCCTGGGCCTGGTACTCGCCCGGCCGGCCGCGGGCGAGCGCCGCCCGCAGGATCCCCGTGCCCTCGGCGATCAGTCCGGTGTCCCAGCGGCTCCGGTCCTGCTCGGCGAGCGGCACCAGGCTCCCGTCCGGCGCGGTCCTGGCCGCGCGGCGGGCGTGGTGGAGCAGCATCAGGGCGAGGAGCCCCGCCGGTTCGGGGTGGTCGATCGCGGCCGCGAGCTGCCGGGTGAGCCGGATGGCCTCGGCGGCGAGGTCGACATCGCCGGAGTAGCCCTCGTTGAAGACCAGATAGAGGACGCGCAGCACGGTGGAGACATCGCCGGGCCGGTCGAAGGGGACACCGGAGACGGTCCGCTTGGCGCGGCTGATCCGCTGGGCCATGGTCGCCTCGGGCACCAGGTAGGCGAGGGCGATCTGCCGGGTGGTCAGGCCGCCGACGGCCCGCAGGGTCAGCGCCACCGCCGACGACGGCGTCAGCGACGGATGGGCGCAGAGGAAGTACAGCCGGAGGGTGTCGTCCACCGCCGGAGCGGGGCCAGGGGGCGGTTCCTCCTCGGCGCGCTCCTCGCGCCGGAGGCGGGCGGCGTCCGCCCGCCTCCCGTCGAGGAACTTGCGCCAGGCGACGGTGGTCAGCCAGGCCCTGGGGTCCCTCGGGGGTTCGGCGGGCCAGACCCGTACCGCCTCCACCAGCGCGTCCTGTACGGCGTCCTCGGCCGCCGCGAAGCCGGCTCCGCGGCGGACGAGGGTCCCGATGACGACCGGTGTCAGGCTCCGCAGCAGGGTCTCGTCCACCGGGGTCCGGCCGGGGGTCACTCCGTGATGGTGGGCGGAGTGCCGTAGAACGGGCGCAGCTCCAGCCACTCGTGGATCGGCCGGCCGCCCGCCCCGGGGGCGGCGGACAGCTCCCCGGCCAGCTCGACGGCGCGGTCGTAGCCGTCCACGTCGATCACCATCCAGCCGGCGATCAGATCCTTGGTCTCGGCGAACGGCCCGTCGGTGACGGGCGGGCGCCCCTCGCCCCCGTACCGGACCCAGGTCCCCTCGGGGGCGAGCGCCTGACCGTCCACGTACTCGCCGGTCTTCTCCAGCCGGGCCGCGAAGTCCTCCATGTACCGCACATGCGCCGAGATCTCCTCCGGCGTCCACCGCTCCATCGGTACGTCGTTCACCGCGGCAGGGGCGCCGCGGTAGTGCTTGAGCAGCAGGTACTTGGCCATGATGTCGCTCCTCGGTGCCGTGACGGCCCATTGTGGCCGTCCTCACCCCTGGGACGGAGCCCGGCGCGCGTTCTCGACATGACCGCGCGATATTTCAGGATCCTTTTCCGACGCGACCCGACGCGACCCGTTCCGAGCCGGAAAAGGCCGGTCTCAGCCGGTACGCCGCAGGAGCGCCAGGTACATCGCGTCCGTACCGTGCCGGTGCGGCCAGAGCTGGACGTCCGGTCCTTCGCCGAGTTCCGGGACGCCCGGCATCAGCGGTCTGGCGTCCACCCACTCCGCTTCGACCGGCGCCGCGCCGCCCCGGCCGCGCAGGACGTCGTCGACGACGATCCGGGTCTCCGCGGGATGGGGCGAGCAGGTCGCGTAGCCCACGACGCCGCCGACCCGGACCGCCTTCAGCGCCTCCCGGAGGAGGGAGCGCTGGAGCGGGGCGAAGCCCTCCATGTCCTCGGGACGGCGGCGCCAGCGGGCCTCGGGGCGGCGGCGCAGGGCGCCCAGGCCCGAGCAGGGGACGTCGACCAGCACCCGGTCGAAGACGCCGGACCGCCACGGGGGCCGGGTCCCGTCGGCGGTGATCACCTGGTACGGGCCGGGGTTCCCGGCCAGCGCGCGGGCGACGAGCCCGGCGCGGTGGGGCTGCTTCTCGGCGGCCAGCAGGGCGGCGCCCCGCCGGGCCGCCAGCGCCGCCAGCAGGGCGGCCTTGCCGCCGGGGCCCGCGCAGCCGTCGAGCCAGCGGGTGTCCGGGCCGTCGACGGGGGCGTTGGCCAGGGCGATCGCCACCAGCTGGCTGCCCTCGTCCTGGACCCCGGCCCGGCCCTCCCGTACCGCGTCGACCGCGCCCGGCTCACCGCCGTCCGTCATCCGTGCCGCGTACGGCGACCAGCGCCCGGGCTCGACGGACTCCCGCTCCAACAGCTCACCGGCGGTGGACCGGCCGGGCCTGGCCACCAGGGTCACCTCGGGCCGCTCGTTGTCGGCGGCCAGCAGCGCCTCGATCCCCGCACGCGGCCCGCCGAGGGCGTCCCACAGCGCCGCGACGACCCACCGGGGGTGGGAGTGCACGACGGCGAGATGGTCCTCGGGGTCCTCGTCGTAAGGGGGCGCCACCCGCTCGATCCAGGTGTCGAGATCGTCGCGGGAGATCTTCCGCAGGACGGCGTTGACGAACTTGGCCCGCCCGTCGCCCAGCACCACCCGCGCCAGCTCCACGCTCGACGACACCGCCGCGTGCGTCGGGATCCGGGTACCCAGCAGCTGGTGCGCGCCCAGGGACAGCACGTCCAGCACCGGCGGGTCGACCTCGCGCAGCGGCCGGTCGACACAGGCCGAGATGATCGCGTCGTAGGTGCCCTGACGCCGGAGCGTCCCGTACACCAGCTCGGTGGCGAGCGCCGCGTCCCGGTCGTCGAAGCCGTCCTTCTCCCGGGCCGCGCGCAGCAGGGGCGGAAGGACGAGGTTGGCGTACGCGTCGCGTTCGTCGACGGCCCTCAGCGCTTCGAAGGCGAGAACCCGTACGGGATCCTTCGCCGGGCGCCGGTAGGGCTTGTGGGGACGGGGGCGACGAGCGCCCCGGGGACGTGCCTGGTCGTTCAAAGGTGCTCCGCGGTCATCGATCAGTCGGGGTCGTTCCAGGTTACGTCCGCCGGGGCGGGACGGCCGCCGGCCCCCCGCGGGCCCGGCGGGCGGGCGTCAGGCGGTGTCGGGGGCGGGGTCGAGCCGCTCCCCCGGGGCGATCCGGACGCCCCGCGCCCAGTCCGCCGCCTTCATCGGCTTCTTGCCCTGCGGCTGGACCCACAGCAGTTCCACGGCGTGCGACCCGGTACCGACGCGCACGTCGTTCTTGCCCGCCGCGAGCGTGCCGGGGGCGAGATCCGTCCGCTCCGGGTCCAGGGCCGTGGCGACCAGCTTCAGCCGCTCGCCGCGGAAGACGGTCCACGCGCCCGGCGCCGGGGTGCAGCCGCGCACCAGCCGGTCGACGCGCAGCGCGGGCGCCCGCCAGTCGATCCGGGCGTCGTCGACGGTGAGCTTCGGGGCGAGCGACACCCCGTCGGCGGGCTGCGGCACCGCCGTCAGGGTGCCGTCCTCGATGCCGTCCATGGTGGCCGCGAGCAGTCCGGCCCCGGCGAAGGCCAGCCGGGTCAGCAGATCGCCGCTGGTGTCGGCGGGCCGGACCCGCTCGGTGACCACCCCGTAGACCGGACCGGAGTCCAGCCCCTCCTCGATCAGGAAGGTCGCGGCGCCCGTCATCTCGTCCCCGGCGATCACGGCGTGCTGGACGGGGGCGGCGCCGCGCCAGGCGGGCAGCAACGAGAAGTGCAGATTCACCCAGCCGCGCGCCGGGACGTCCAGGGCGACCCTCGGCAGCAGCGCGCCGTACGCCACGACCGGGCAGCAGTCCGGCCCGATCTCCCGCAGCCGGGCCAGGAAGTCCTCGTCCCGGGGCCGCGCGGGCTTCAGCACCTCGATCCCGGCCTCCTCCGCCCGCTGGGCGACCGGACTGGCCACCAGCCGCCGGCCGCGCCCGGCGGGGGCGTCCGGGCGGGTGATCACCGCGGCGACCTCGTGGCGGTCGGAGGCGATCAAGGCGTCCAGGGCGGGCACGGCGACCTCGGGGGTCCCGGCGAAGACGAGCTTCATGGGTGGCTGACTGCCTCTCGGCTGTACGAACGCTGCGAACGGGCGACGCACCAGTCTAGGGTCTTCGGTTCGGGGCATCGCCGGGGCGCCGGGGCCCGTACCGTACCGACCCCGGCGCAGGGGGCGTACGGTAGCCCGCGCGCCCGCGACGTGTGCGCTTACGCCCCCGCACCGTGACCACAACGGCGGGTGCGGCGTTGGTCAAGGAAGATTGACCGACTCTCCGGGGAACGCCTCTTACGGTCCCGCGGGGATCGGCCGACGCGGGCCGCCCCGTCAGCGGCCCGGCCCCTTATTCCACGCCGGTCCGAGAGGCTTCCCGATGGCCGACCACGCAACCCACGACGCCCAAGCCCGGGCCAGCCTGCACCTTCTGGTGCGGGACATCGAACGGGTCCGCCGGCAGGTGGACGCGTTGCGCACGCTCACCGCCCAGCTGGGCAATGTGTACCGCCCGCGCCGCACCGGTCCCTCCACGGGGTTCGTCGTCTACGGCCGGGCCCCGGCGCCCACCGTCCGCCTCGCCCAAGAGCTGCGGGACAGCGTTGAGACGCTGGTCACGGCGGCGGTGGACTTCGACCGGTCGCTCGGCTTCTCCTGGGACGCGGTGGGCTCCGCGCTCGGGGTCACCAAGCAGGCCGTGCACCGGCGGTACGGAGCGCGGCGCACGGCCCAGCCGACGGCGGTCGGCACGCCCGAGCCGGACCAGCCGCGGGTCTTCCCGGCCCCGGCGCTCCCGGCCCTCCCGGCGGTCCCCGCCGTCCCCGCGGCCCGCAGCATGCCGCCGCAGCCGACGCCCCCGGCCGCCGACGCGCGCCCCAACGCGTTCCCGGGGCCCCGCAACGGGTAGCCCCCGGAGGGGTGAGGAGCTGCCATCTGGTGTCTGCGGGTCGGCCGCGGCCCGGCGGGGGGGGCGCGGTCGGCACTGATGCCTCAAGGCTGCCCGAACCCCTGGCGCGGGCCGCAGGCGGCTAGCCGATGTCGAGGGGGTCGATACGGATCCGTATCTGGTCCGTACCGCCGCGCGCCGTTCTCGCCGCGCGTGCCTCCTTCAGCGCCCGCGCCAAGGCCGCGCCGCTGCCCGGCGGCACCCGCAGCAGGGCCCGCGACCACATCTCCCCCGGTGGCGGGTCGCCAGGACGCCGCGGGCGCCCCGGCGGGGGCGCGGGCAGCGGCACCGGGCCCAGGACCTCGGTCTCCGGGGGCAGCCCGGCCGCCGCGACGAACGCGGCCAGCGTGTCCGTCCGGCCCGACACCGCGGCCATCCGCGACACCGGCGGGAACCCCAGCTCCGCCCGGTCCGCCAGCTCGCGCCGGGCGTGGCCCACGGGATCCCAGCGGACCAGCGCCTGCACCGGCCGTAGCGTCGGCTCCGCGACGATCACGACGGCGCCGCCCTCGGCACCGCCCCTGACCAGCGCCGCGGCGTCGATCCAGCGCCGCAGCGCCTCCTCGGACGAGCGCAGGTCGGGCCGCCCGAGCATCGCCCAGCCGTCGAGGAGGAGCGCGGCCGCGTAGCCGCCGTCCGCGACGGGCTCGGCCCCGGGGGTGCTGACCACGAGGGCCGGGCGCCCGGGGACGGCGTCGAGCACATGGTCCCGGCCCGAGGTCCGTACGGGGACCGCGGGGAATGTCCGGCCCAGCTCCTCGGCCGTGCGCCGCGCCCCCACGACCCGCGCCCTGAGCCGCGTACCGCCGCAGGCCACGCAGTGCCACCCGGGCACCTCCCGGCCGCACCAGCCGCACGCCAGGGCGCGTTCCTCGGGCGCCTGGAGCGGCCCGGAGCAGTGCTCGCAGCGCGCGGGTGTACGGCACCGCTCGCACGCCAGCCGAGGCACGTAGCCCCGCCGGGGCACCTGCACCAGCACCGGGCCGTGCTTCAGCCCCTCCCGGGCCGTCTCCCACGCCAGCGACGGCAGCCGGGCCGCCCGCGCGGCCCCGTCGCGGCCCAGCTGTTCGTCGCCGACGGTACGGATCAGGGGCGCGGCGGCCCTGACCCGCTCCCGGTCGGCGACCAGCGGGCGGGCCCAGCCGCTGTCGACGAGCTGCGCCGCCTCCACCGTGCAGCTCAGGGCGCCCAGCAGGAATCCGCACGACTCGTTGCGGGCCCGCAGCTCCAGCACCTCCCGGACGTGCGGGAAGGGCGCGCGGTCGTCGCTGTGGCTGGAGTCGCCGTCGTCCCAGATCGCGACCAGGCCGAGATCGCGTACCGGCGCGAACATCGCGGCCCGGGTCCCCACGACCGCGCGGACGGAACCCCGGCGCACTGCCAGCCACTCGCCGTACCGCTTCTCGGGGCCCGAGTCCGCGGTCAGCACCGCGTGCCGGCCGGGGCCCAGGAGCGCGGTCAGCGCCTCGTCGACCCGGGCGACCCGGCGTCCGTCCGGGACGACGACCAGCGCGCCGCGACCCGACGCCAGCGCGGCGGCCACGGCGCGGGCCAGCTCGTCGGGCCAGGTGGCCCCCGGCAGGGCCGTCCACACGGCGCGCGGGCCCGCCCCGCCGGCGAGGGCGGTCAGGAACTCCGGGCCGCTCGGATACCGCTGCCAGGTCCCCGGGGACGGCGGCGGGGGCGGCGGCAGCGGCTCGGGCGACGGTCTGCCCTCGGCGCGGGCGTTGCGCGGCGGGACCGCGAGCTGGAGGACGTCCGCCAGCGACCCCGCGTACCGGTCGGCCACGTCCCGGGCCAGGGCGAGGGCCTCGGGGCTGAGCACGGGCTCCGGCGACACCACGTTCGCGAGCGCGGCGAGCGCGCCGCCGTAGTCCGACGAGGCCCGGCGCTCGACGATGAACCCGTCGATGAGCCCGCCGCCCTCCCGGCGGCCCTGCCGCACCCGGGTGCCGCCGGCCCCGAACCTGACCCGGACCCGGACCCCGGGCCGGGCGTCGGCGTCCAGCTCCTTCGGCACGGCGTAGTCGAAGAACTGGTCGAGATGGAGCACACCCTTGTTGACCACGACCCGCGCCACCGGAAGCTCCTCCGCGAGGGCGGCGCCGCGCCAGGTACGGGGCTTGGCGCGGGGCACGTCGGCGCGCCGGACCGTCTCCCGGATCAGCGCGAGCTGCTCGGGTGCGGCCGCCGGGTCGCTCTCCTCCACCGCGTCGTCCCTGCCCACGGGCCAATTCTGTCAGAGCCCCCTGACACTCCCGATCCTCTCCGGGAGGGGAGCCGCGCCCTGACGTATCCGTGTCGACCGCGCCCCGCCATTGGCTTGTCGCGCCGCCGACAGGGATACCGGGGCGCGGGAACGCGCGAGACCCCGCCACCCCCCGGGAGGGGCATGGCGGGGTCTCGGGGTCTCGGGGCCGGGCGTCAGAGGCCCGCGGCCCGGCGGAGTGCGTCGGTGCGGTCGGTGCGCTCCCAGGTGAAGTCGGGGAGTTCGCGGCCGAAGTGCCCGTAGGCCGCCGTCTGACCGTAGATCGGCCGCAGCAGGTCGAGGTCGCGGATGATCGCCGCCGGGCGCAGGTCGAAGACCTCCGAGATGGCCTGCTCGATCCGCTCCACCTCGACCGTCGCCGTGCCGAAGGTCTCCACGAACAGACCCACCGGCTCCGCCTTGCCGATCGCGTACGCCACCTGCACCTCGCAGCGCGCCGCCAGACCAGCCGCCACCACGTTCTTCGCCACCCAGCGCATCGCGTACGCCGCCGAGCGGTCCACCTTCGACGGGTCCTTGCCCGAGAACGCCCCGCCACCGTGACGGGCCATACCGCCGTAGGTGTCGATGATGATCTTCCGGCCGGTCAGCCCCGCGTCACCCATCGGACCACCGATCTCGAACCGGCCCGTCGGGTTCACCAGCAACCGGTAACCCTCCGTGTCCAGCTTGATACCGTCCTCCACCAGCTCCTTCAGCACGTGCTCGACCACGAATTCGCGGATGTCGGGCGCGAGCAGCGAGTCGAGGTCGATGTCGGAGGCGTGCTGCGAGGAGACGACGACGGTGTCCAGACGGACCGCCTTGTCACCGTCGTACTCGATGGTGACCTGCGTCTTGCCGTCCGGCCGCAGGTAGGGGATGGTGCCGTTCTTGCGGACCTCGGAGAGACGGCGCGACAGCCGGTGCGCCAGGTGGATCGGCAGCGGCATCAGCTCGGGCGTCTCGTCGCAGGCATAGCCGAACATCAGCCCCTGGTCGCCCGCGCCCTGCTTGTCGAGATCGTCACCACCCGTGCCCTCGACCCGCTTCTCGTACGCCTCGTCCACACCCTGCGCGATGTCCGGGGACTGCGCGCCGATGGAGATCGAGACACCGCAGGAGGCGCCGTCGAAGCCCTTCTTCGACGAGTCGTAACCGATCTCGAGGATCTTGTTGCGGACCAGCGTCGGAATGTCGGCGTACGCCTTGGTGGTCACCTCGCCGGCGACATGCACCAGGCCGGTGGTGATCAGGGTCTCGACGGCCACGCGGGACGTGGGGTCCTCCGCGAGCAGCGCGTCGAGAACGGTGTCACTGATCTGATCGGCGATCTTGTCGGGGTGACCCTCGGTCACTGACTCCGAGGTGAAAAGACGGCGGGACACATCGCTCCCTGGGGTTGCAGCGGCTGCTGGCTGATCATGGGTGGACCGGCAGGGGGCTGCGCCCCGCGACGTTCCGCGGACCAGTTTATCCGCCACCGTCCGCCGGCGGTCCACCCGTCCCGATTCGTGAGAATCGAGTGGTCGATCTCTGAGCTGCGGTAATGCCCTCGGCGACCGCGACGAACGGCCGAAAGTCGCGGTCGGTGCCCACCGCCTTTCAGCGTGTCGCCGCCGTCACCGGGGGCCAAAACCGGGTACTCAGGCGCGCGAGGGACCGTCGATACGGGGCACCACCAGGTCCCACACCACATCCGCGAGGGTCTCCTTCGGCCCGTACGGCACCGGGGTCTCGGCGCCGTCCGCGGTGAGGACCACCGCCTCGTTCTCCTCGGCCCCGAAGGTCCTGCGCTCCCCGACCTCGTTCACGACCAGCAGATCGCAGCCCTTGCGGCGGAGCTTCTCGCGGCCGTTGGCGAGGACGTCGTCGGTCTCGGCGGCGAAGCCCACGATCACCTGACCGGCCCGCGGCCGTTCGGCCGAGATCTCGGCGAGGACGTCCGGGTTGCGGACCAGGACGATCGGCGCGGGCTCTTCGCCGTCCTTCTTCTTGATCTTGCCGGTGGCATAGTCGGCGGGCCGGAAGTCGGCCACCGCGGCGGCCATCACCACGGCGTCGGCGTCGGCCGCGGCGGCGAGCACCGCCGCGCGGAGTTCCCGGGCCGTGCCGACGGGCACCACATCGACGCCCGCCGGGTCGGCCAGGGCCGTGTTCGCGGCGATCAGGGTGACCCTGGCGCCCCGGGCGGCGGCCGTCCGCGCCAGCGCGTACCCCTGCTTGCCCGACGAGCGGTTGCCCAGGAAGCGCACCGGGTCGAGCGGCTCCCGGGTGCCCCCGGCGCTGATCACCACATGGCGGCCGGCGAGATCGGGTCCCGCGGTGCCCCGGGCCAGCACCCGGCGGCAGATCTCGAAGATCTCGCCCGGGTCGGGCAGCCGGCCCTTGCCGGTGTCGACCCCGGTGAGCCGGCCGACGGCGGGTTCCACGACGACCGCGCCCCGGCGGCGGAGCGTGGCCACGTTCTCCCGGGTCGCCGGGTGCTCCCACATCTCGGTATGCATGGCGGGCACGAAGACCACCGGACAGCGGGCGGTGAGCAGGGTGTTCGTCAGCAGATCGCCGGCGAGTCCATGGGCGGCCTTCGCCAGCAGGTCGGCGGTGGCGGGGGCGACGACGACGAGGTCGGCGCGCTGCCCGATCCGGACGTGCGGCACCTCGTGGACGTCGGACCACACCTCTGTCGACACCGGGTGGCCCGAGAGCGCGGCCCAGGTGGGGGCGCCGACGAACTCCAGGGCCGAAGCGGTCGGTACGACCCGGACGTCATGGCCCGACTCGGTGAGCCTGCGCAGCAGCTCGCACGCCTTGTACGCGGCGATGCCCCCGCTGACCCCCAGGACGACCCGCGGCTTCTCCGCGAGCCCCGATACGTCCGACGGTGTGCCCGGCTCGGCCATTGCCTCTCCCCACTCTCGGCTCTCGGCTGTCACTCCTATGACACACCACGGGCCCGGCGGTGTTCCCGCCGGGCCCGGTGTGGCGCGTTGTGCGTCAGGCGCTTCAGTTGGTCGCGCCCTCGACGGCCTCGGAGGTGAGCAGACCGGCGTTGATCTCGCGCAGGGCGATCGAGAGGGGCTTCTCGTGGACGTGGGTGTCGACGAGCGGACCGACGTACTCGAGCAGGCCCTCACCGAGCTGCGAGTAGTACGCGTTGATCTGGCGCGCCCGCTTCGCCGCGTAGATCACGAGGCTGTACTTCGAGTCCGTGGCCTCGAGCAGCTCGTCGATCGGCGGGTTGATGATGCCCTCGGGCGCAGTGATGGAAGAGGACACGCTCTACCTTCCGAAGGAGGGAAAAAGTCTGGAAAAGCTGAAACTGGAAAACCGGTGTGCGGCGGGGGCGCGGAAGTCCCGCGATGTTCCGCCGAGCCGACGGGATCGTCTGTGAACGATCACTTGTCGGAAGGCACCGCCATCAAGGCTAGCAGCTCACGGGCCACGTCCTCGACGGAGGTGTTGACCAGGGACGTGTCGAACTCGGATTCGGCGGCCAGCTCGACCCGGGCCGCGGCCAGCCGCTCCTCGATCACCTCGGCCGACTCGGTGCCCCGGCCGGTGAGCCTGCGGACCAGCTCGTCCCAGCTCGGCGGGGCCAGGAAGACCAGCCGGGACTCCGGCATGGACTCCTTGACCTGCCGGGCGCCCTGGAGGTCGATCTCCAGCAGGACCGGCTCGCCCGCCTCAAGGCGGTCGAGGACCGCCCGCCGGGGGGTGCCGTACCGGTTGCCCGCGAAGGTCGCCCACTCCAGCAGCTCGCCATTGGCGATCAGCTTGTCGAATTCGTCGTCGGTGACGAAGAAATACTGGACGCCGTGACGCTCGCCGGGGCGCGGCTTTCTCGTGGTGGCCGACACCGAGAGCCAGACCTCGGGGTGAACCTTGCGCATATGCGCGACGACCGTGCTCTTGCCGACCCCCGAGGGGCCGGAGAGCACGGTCAGCCGCGGTCGTACCTCTGCTGCCATGCAGCGATTATCCCGGTTCCCCGGGGTGTCCGGGACCGCTGCCCCGGACACCAGGGGACGATCAGGCGGGGCCGCCGCCGAACTCGCGCTCCAGGGACGCGATCTGGTTGGAGCCGAGACCTCGAACACGACGGCTTTCGGAGATGCCGAGCCGCTCCATGATCTGCTTGGCACGGACCTTGCCGACGCCGGGCAGGGACTCCAGGAGCGCGGAGACCTTCATCTTGCCGATGACGTCGTTCTCCTGGCCCTGCTTGATGACCTCGTGGAGCGAGGCGCCGGAGTGCTTGAGTCGATTCTTGACCTCGGCCCGCTCCCGGCGAGCCGCGGCGGCCTTTTCGAGCGCGGCTGCGCGCTGTTCAGGGGTAAGGGGCGGAAGAGCCACGCCTACGTCACCTCGGATGTCGAACTGTCGGATACGGACCGGTGAGGAACCTAGTCGCCCCACACCAGGCGAGCAACGAGCAACGCAGTGCTCGTGCCGCTCTTCGACGGAGACTAGCGGGCCGCACCGCTCCAGTCAGCGAGAACCGACGAAAAGTCCTGGTCAGCATCGACCGACCAGGACTTTTACGACATAACGACCGGGATTTGCGTCAAGTTTGTGTCAACTCGTTGTCAGGGCGGGTTTCCCGGCCGCTCCGCGCGCCCCGCGGACAAATCCGCTGGTCAGTACATCTATGCGCGGGGCGCACGCCCCGCCGGGCGCCGTGCGGGACGGTCGTCAGACCCCCGCGACGGCGGCCCGGCACTCCTCCGCGTAGCGCTCGGCCGCGGCCCGCAGGTCGGCCGGATCCGGACCGTGGCGCAGTACGCCCCGGCTGACGCTGGGCACGACCTGGCGGGCCGCCGCGCCGAAGACGCGCGGAATGTCGGCGGGGGTCGCGCCCTGGGCGCCGATGCCCGGGGCGAGCAGCGGGCCGTTGATCGCCAGATTCACCCCGGCGTCGGCGAGGGTGGCGCCGACGACCGCGCCGGCCGAGCCCAGCGGGCGCGCGCCGGCGTTCTCGGCGGCCAGATGGTCGAGCATCACCTGGGCCAGCGGACGGCCGTCGGCCGCGGTGGCCCGCTGGACCTCGGCCCCCTCCGGGTTGGAGGTCAGGGCGAGGACGAAGACGCCCGCGCCGGCCGCGTACGCGGCGTCCAGCGCCGGACGCAGGGAGCCGAAGCCCAGATAGGGCGAGAGGGTGACGGCGTCCGAGAAGAGCGGGGACGCGGGGTCGAGGAAGGCGGCGGCGTAGGCGGCCATGGTGGAGCCGATGTCGCCCCGCTTGGCGTCCATCAGGACGAGCGCGCCCGCGGCCCGCGCCTCCTCGACCGTCTTCTCCAGTACCGCGACGCCCCGGGAGCCGAACCGCTCGTAGAAGGCCGCCTGCGGCTTGAGGACGGCGACCCGGTCGGCGAGCGCCTCGACGGTGGTGCGGGAGAACCGCTCCAGGCCCGCGACGTCGTCGTCGAGCCCCCAGGCCGTGAGCAGGGACGCGTGGGGGTCGATCCCCACGCAGAGGGGGCCACGCTCGTCCATGGCCGCCCGCAGCCGGGCGCCGAAGGGGAGGTTCGGGGCGGTCATGCGGCGGTCTCCTCGTTCTCGGCCCGGTCACCGGCGGAACCGTCGGCACGGACATCGGCACCGACGGCCTCGGCGAGGGTGGCGTAGGGGCTGGCCTTCAGCCGGGCGGCGAGGCCCTTGTGGACGGCACGGCTCCAGAAGGGGCCCTGGTAGACGAAGGCGCTGTAGCCCTGGACAAGGGTCGCCCCGGCGAGGATGCGCTGCCAGGCGTCCTCGGCGGTCTCCACGCCGCCGACGCCGACGAGGGTGATCCGGTCGCCGACCCGGGCGTAGAGCCGCCGCAGGACCTCCAGGGACCGCTCCTTGAGCGGGGCGCCGGAGAGCCCGCCGGTCTCGGCGGTCAGCTCGGCGGGCGAGAGCAGGCCCTCACGGGCGATGGTGGTGTTGGTGGCGATGATGCCGTCGAGACCCAGCTCGACCGCCAGATCGGCGACGGCGTCGACGTCCTCGTCGGCGAGATCGGGGGCGATCTTGACGAGGAGCGGTACGCGCCGGCGGGTCTCGGTCCGGTCGGCTGCCTCGCGCACCGCGGTCAGCAGGGGCCGCAGCGACTCGGTGGCCTGAAGGTTCCGCAGCCCGGGGGTGTTGGGCGACGAGACGTTCACCACGAGATAGTCGGCGTGCCGGACGAGCCGCTCGGTGGAGGTGACGTAGTCGGCGACGGCCTCCGATTCGGGGACGACCTTGGTCTTGCCGATATTGACGCCGACGACCGTACGGAAGACCGGGCGCCGCTCCCCCAGCCGTCGGGCGACCGCGGCCGAGCCCTCGTTGTTGAAGCCCATCCGGTTGATCAGGGCCCGGTCGGGGACGAGCCGGAAGAGCCGCTGCTTCGGATTGCCGGGCTGGGCCATCGCGGTGACCGTACCGATCTCCACGTGATCGAAGCCGAGCATCGCCAGGCCGTCGATCCCGGTGGCGTTCTTGTCGAAGCCCGCCGCGAGCCCGAAGGGGCCGTGCATCCGCAGCCCGAGCGCCTCGGTGCGCAGCTCCTCGTGGCGGGGGGCGAGCACGGCGGCGGCGTAGGTGCGCAGCACGGGGATCCGGGCGGCGAGCCGGATCCACCGGAACGCCAGGTGGTGGGCGGCCTCCGGGTCCATCCGCTTGAAGAAGAGGGAGAAGAACAGCTGGTACATGGGGTGGGGTCCTCGGTCCGTAAGGAAGGGCGTCCTCAAGGGGGTCTCATGAAGACCCCTCATGGGCTCCTCATGAGGAGGGGGACACCGCGTCGTCGGTGTCCCCCTCGTCCGTGTCGGCTAGTCGCGCGCCGCGGTCAACTGTTCCGCGTGCTCCTGGAGGGAGCGGACTCCGACATCACCGCGGTTGAGCGCGTCGATGCCCTGGACGGCCGCCGCGAGCGCCTGGACCGTGGTGAGGCAGGGGACGGCGCGGGCGACGGCGGCGGTACGGATGTCGTAGCCGTCGAGGCGGCCCCCGGTGCCGTACGGGGTGTTGACGATCAGATCGACCCCGCCGTCGTGGATCAGCTGGACGATGGTCTTCTCGCCGTTCGGCCCCTCGCCTTCGCTGTGCTTGCGCACGACGGTGGCGTTGATGCCGTTCCGCTTGAGCACCTCGGCGGTGCCGGAGGTGGCGAGCAGCTCGAAGCCGTGGGCGACCAGCTCCCGGGCCGGGAAGATCATCGAGCGCTTGTCGCGGTTGGCGACCGAGATGAACGCGCGGCCCTTGGTGGGCAGCGGTCCGTAGGCGCCCGCCTGCGACTTGGCGTAGGCCGTGCCGAAGACGGTGTCGATGCCCATCACCTCACCGGTGGAGCGCATCTCCGGGCCGAGGACGGTGTCGACGCCGCGGCCGTGGATGTCCCGGAAGCGGGACCACGGCATCACGGCCTCCTTGACGGAGATCGGGGCGCCCATGGGCAGGGTGCCGCCGTCGCCGGTGGCGGGCAGCAGGCCCTCGGCGCGCAGCTCGGCGACGGTGGCGCCGAGGGAGATCCGGGCGGCGGCCTTGGCCAGCGGTACGGCGGTCGCCTTGGAGGTGAAGGGGACCGTACGGGAGGCGCGGGGGTTGGCCTCCAGGACGTAGAGGATGTCCCCGGCCATGGCGAACTGGATGTTGATCAGGCCGCGGACCCCGACGCCGCGGGCGATGGCCTCGGTGGAGGCGCGCAGCCGCTTGATGTCGAAGCCGCCGAGGGTGATCGGGGGCAGGGCGCAGGCGGAGTCGCCGGAGTGGATCCCGGCCTCCTCGATGTGCTCCATGACGCCGCCGAGGTACAGCTCGTGGCCGTCGTAGAGGGCGTCGACGTCGATCTCGATGGCGTCGTCGAGGAAGCGGTCGACCAGGACCGGCCGGGTGGGGCTGATCTCGGTGGACTCGGCGATGTACGACTGGAGGCGGGCCTCCTCGTACACGATCTCCATTCCGCGTCCGCCGAGTACGTAGCTGGGGCGGACCAGGACGGGGTAGCCGATCTCGTCGGCGATGGCCTTGGCCTCGGCGAAGGTGGTGGCGGTGCCGTGCTTGGGCGCGGGGAGTCCGGCCTCCTTGAGGACCCGGCCGAAGGCGCCGCGGTCCTCGGCGGCGTGGATGGCCTCCGGCGGGGTGCCGACGACGGGGACGCCGTTGTCCTTGAGCGCCTGGGCGAGGCCGAGCGGGGTCTGGCCGCCGAGCTGGACGACGACTCCGGCGATCGGTCCGGCCTGGGCCTCGGCGTGCACGATCTCCAGGACGTCCTCCAGGGTGAGCGGCTCGAAGTAGAGCCGGTCGGAGGTGTCGTAGTCGGTGGAGACGGTCTCGGGGTTGCAGTTGACCATCACGGTCTCGTAGCCGGCGTCGCTGAGCGCGAAGGAGGCGTGGACGCAGGAGTAGTCGAACTCGATGCCCTGGCCGATGCGGTTGGGCCCGGAGCCGAGGATGATCACGGCGGGCTTGTCGCGCGGGGCGACCTCGGTCTCCTCGTCGTACGAGGAGTAGAAGTACGGGGTCTTCGCGGCGAACTCGGCGGCGCAGGTGTCGACGGTCTTGTAGACCGGGCGGATGCCCAGCGCGTGGCGGACCTCGCGGACGACGTCCTCGCGCAGTCCGCGGATCCCGGCGATCTGGGCGTCCGAGAAGCCGTGGCGCTTGGATTCGGCGAGCAGCTCGGGGGTGAGCTTGTCGGCGGCGGCCAGCTCGTCCGCGTACTCCTTGATCAGGAAGAGCTGGTCGACGAACCAGGGGTCGATCCGGGTGGCGTCGAAGACCTCGTCCGCGGTGGCCCCGGCGCGGATGGCGGCCATCACGGTGTTGATCCGGCCGTCGGTGGGCTTCACGGCCTCGCGCAGCAGCTCCGCCTTGTCGCCGAGGTCGGCGACGGGGGTGGCGAAGTCGAACTGGCTGCCCTTCTTCTCCAGGGACCGCAGGGCCTTCTGGAGGGCCTCGGTGAAGTTGCGGCCGATGGCCATGGCCTCGCCGACCGACTTCATGGTGGTGGTGAGGGTGGCGTCGGCGGACGGGAACTTCTCGAAGGCGAAGCGGGGGGCCTTGACCACGACGTAGTCGAGGGTGGGCTCGAAGGACGCCGGGGTCTGCTCGGTGATGTCGTTGGGGATCTCGTCGAGCGTGTAGCCGACGGCGAGCTTCGCGGCGATCTTGGCGATGGGGAAGCCGGTGGCCTTGGAGGCGAGCGCCGACGAGCGGGAGACCCGGGGGTTCATCTCGATGACGATGATCCGGCCGTCGGCGGGGTCGATCGCGAACTGGATGTTGCAGCCGCCGGTGTCGACGCCGACCTCGCGGATGATCGCGATACCGATGTCGCGCAGCCGCTGGTACTCGCGGTCGGTGAGGGTCATCGCGGGGGCGACGGTGATGGAGTCGCCGGTGTGGACGCCCATCGGGTCGAAGTTCTCGATGGAGCAGACGACCACGACGTTGTCGTTCTTGTCGCGCATCAGCTCCAGCTCGTACTCCTTCCAGCCGAGGATGGACTCCTCCAGGAGTACCTCGGTGGTCGGGGAGAGCGTCAGGCCCTGGCCGGCGATCCGGCGCAGTTCCTCCTCGTCGTGGGCGAAGCCGGAGCCGGCGCCGCCCATGGTGAAGGAGGGGCGGACCACGACGGGGTAGCCGCCGAGGGTGTCGACGCCCTGGAGGACGTCGTCCATGGAGTGGCAGATGACCGAGCGGGCGGACTCGCCGTAGCCGATCTCGGCCTTGACGGCCTCGACGACGCCCTTGAAGAGGTCGCGGTCCTCGCCCTTGTTGATGGCCTCGACATTGGCGCCGATGAGCTCGACGCCGTACTTCTCCAGGACGCCCTGCTCGTGCATGGAGATCGCGGTGTTGAGCGCGGTCTGGCCGCCGAGGGTGGGCAGCAGGGCGTCGGGGCGCTCCTTGGCGATGATCTTCTCGACGAACTCCGGGGTGATGGGCTCGACGTAGGTGGCGTCGGCGATCTCCGGGTCGGTCATGATCGTGGCCGGGTTGGAGTTGACCAGGATGACCCGCAGGCCCTCGGCCTTGAGGACCCGGCACGCCTGGGTGCCGGAGTAGTCGAACTCGGCGGCCTGGCCGATGACGATCGGGCCCGAGCCGATGACCAGGACGGACTGGATGTCGGTGCGCTTAGGCACGCTGGCCCTCCATCAGGGTGACGAAGCGGTCGAACAGGTACGCGGCGTCGTGCGGACCCGCTGCCGCTTCGGGGTGGTACTGGACGCTGAAGGCCGGCCGGTCGAGGAGCCGCAGCCCCTCCACCACGTCGTCGTTGAGACAGACGTGGGAGACCTCGGCACGGCCGAAGGGGGTGTCGGACACGGCGTCGAGGGGGGCGTCGACGGCGAAGCCGTGGTTGTGGGCGGTGACCTCGACCTTGCCCGTCGTACGGTCCTGGACCGGCTGGTTGATGCCGCGGTGGCCGTACTTCAGCTTGTAGGTGCCGAAGCCGAGGGCGCGGCCGAGGAGCTGGTTGCCGAAGCAGATCCCGAAGAGGGGGGTCTTCTTCTCCAGGACCGCCCGGACGACGGTCAGATCGGCGGTGGCCGGGTCGCCGGGGCCGTTGGACAGAAAGACGCCATCGGGCCGGACGGCGTAGACCTCGTCGACGGTGGCGGTGGCGGGCAGGACGTGGACCTCTATGCCGCGTTCGGCCATCAGCCTCGGTGTCATGCCCTTGATGCCGAGGTCGAGGGCGGCGACGGTGAACCGCTTCTCGCCGACGGCGGGGACGACGTAGGTCTCGGCGGTGGCGACCTCGGCGGAGAGGTCGGCGCCCGTCATCTGGGGCGCGGACCGCACCCGGTCGAGCAGGGCCGGCTCGTCGGCGACGGCGTCGCCGGAGAAGATGCCGACCCGCATGGCGCCGCGCTCGCGCAGATGGCGGGTGAGGGCGCGGGTGTCGATACCGCTGATCCCGACGATGCCCTGGGCGGTCAGCTCGTCGTCGAGGGTGCGGCGGGAGCGCCAGTTGGACGGGGTCCTGGCGGGGTCGCGGACCACATAGCCGGCGACCCAGATCTTCCGGGACTCGTCGTCCTCGTCGTTGACGCCGGTGTTGCCGACGTGGGGGGCGGTCATGACGACGACCTGGCGGTGGTACGAGGGGTCGGTCAGGGTCTCCTGGTACCCGGTCATCCCGGTGTTGAACACCGCTTCGCCGAAGGTCTCCCCCACGGCCCCGTAGGCACGGCCGCGGAAGGTGCGGCCGTCCTCCAGGACGAGTACGGCGGGAGCCGTGGTCCGCCGTGCGGCGGCTCCCCTGGTGGAGGTGGTCATCGTGCGCCTTCCTTCGTGGTGATCAGGTTGTTCAGGGTGGCGACCCAGTCGTTGTGCTCGGCGGCCCGGTCGGAGCGGAAGCCGGAGTCGATCAGGGTGTCGCCGTGCTCCCAGGTGAGGACCAGCAGGCCGCCCTCGGCGAGGACCTTGCCCGCGATGCCCTTGTCGAGGCGGGCCTCGCGCAGGGCGGCCCGGGGGATGTGGAAGTCGCGCGCCCCGGGGCGTACGACGTCGATCCCGGCCTCGGTGAGGGTCAGCTCGACCCGGCTGCGGACGCCCAGGCCGTGGGCGACGATCCGGTCGAGCCACTGCCCGGCGGTGGTGGAGCCGTGGTACCGGCCGTCGAGGGCGGCCAGCGGGGCGCCGCCGGCCTCGGGTACGGGGTGCAGGTCGGGGAGGCCCGACTGGAGGCTGCCGCGCCACTTCCAGCCCTGGCGCATCAGCCAGTAGACGAGGGCGATGAAGAGCAGCAGTCCGACGACCCAGCCGATCCGGGCGGCCCAGTCGGTGACCTCCGCGGACTTGCGCTCCTCGGCCGCGATGATCTCGATGCCTGCTGCGATGGTGGTGAGTGTTGTCACGTCAGCTTCCCGTCGACGACCGTTGCCCGGCCCCGCAGGAAGGTGTGGGTCACGCGTCCCGGCAGCTCACGGCCCCGATAGGGGGTGTTGCTGCTGCGGGAGGCGAAGTCCGCGGGGTCCACGGTCCCACGGTATGCCGGATCGACCAGGACCAGGTTGGCGGGCTCACCCGCGGCGACCGGGCGGCCGTGTCCTTCGAGCCGGCCGATGCGGGCGGGCCGGAAGGACATCCGGTCGGCGACCCCGGCCCAGTCCAGCAGCCCGGTCTCGACCATCGTCTCCTGGACGACGGAGAGCGCCGTCTCCAGACCGACCATGCCCATGGCGGCTGCGCCCCACTCGCAGTCCTTGTCCTCGTGGGGGTGGGGGGCGTGGTCGGTGGCGACGCAGTCGATGGTGCCGTCGGCGAGCGCCTCGCGCAGGGCCATCACATCGGTGGCGGTGCGCAGCGGCGGGTTGACCTTGTAGACCGGGTCGTAGGTGCGGACCAGCTCGTCGGTGAGGAGGAGGTGGTGCGGGGTGACCTCGGCGGTCACGTCCCAGCCCTTGGACTTGGCCCAGCGGATGATCTCCACGGAACCGGCGGTGGAGAGATGGCAGATGTGGACCCGGGAGCCGACGTGGGCGGCGAGCAGGACGTCGCGGGCGATGATCGACTCCTCGGCGACGGCGGGCCAGCCGCCGAGTCCGAGTTCGGCGGAGACGACGCCCTCGTTCATCTGGGCGCCCTCGGTCAGCCGGGGCTCCTGGGCGTGCTGGGCGACGACGCCGTCGAAGGCCTTCACGTACTCCAGCGCGCGGCGCATGATCACGGCGTCGTCGACGCACTTGCCGTCGTCGGAGAAGACGGTCACCCCGGCGGCGGAGTCGTGCATGGCGCCCAGCTCGGCGAGCTGCTTGCCCTCCAGGCCCACGGTGACGGCGCCGACGGGCCGGACGTCGCAGTAGCCGGACTCCTTGCCGAGCCGGTAGACCTGCTCGACCACGCCGGCGGTGTCGGCGACGGGGAAGGTGTTGGCCATGGCGTGGACGGCGGTGAAGCCGCCGACGGCCGCGGCGCGGGTGCCGGTGAGGACGGTCTCGGAGTCCTCGCGGCCGGGCTCGCGCAGATGGGTGTGGAGGTCGACCAGGCCGGGCAGCAGGATCTTCCCTGCGGCCTCGACGACGGTGGCGTCGCCGGGCTCGATCACGGGGGCGACCCCGGCGATCGTGCCGCCGTCGATCAGGACGTCCTGCGGCTCCCCGCCGAGCACCTGTGCGCCGCGGATCAGGATCTTGCTCATGGTTACTTGGTCTCCTCGGTACGGGCGGTCTCGGTGCGGGCGGCGGTGTGGGCGGCGGCGGACTCGTTGCCGCCGAGCAGCAGGTAGAGGACCGCCATCCGGATGGACACGCCGTTGGCGACCTGTTCCACGGCGGTGCAGCGGTCGGAGTCGGCGACCTGGGCGGTGATCTCCATACCCCGGTTCATCGGCCCCGGGTGCATCACGATGGAGTCCTCGGGCATCCGGGCCATCCGGTCGCCGTCGAGGCCGTAGCGGCGGGCGTACTCGCGCTCGGTGGGGAAGAACGCGGCGTTCATCCGCTCGCGCTGCACCCGCAGCATCATCACGGCGTCGGACTTGGGCAGTACGGAGTCGAGGTCGTAGGAGACCTCGCACGGCCAGCTGTCGACCCCGATCGGGACCAGGGTCGGCGGGGCGACCAGGGTGACCTGGGCGCCGAGGGTGTGGAGCAGCAGGACATTGGAGCGGGCGACCCGGCTGTGCAGGATGTCGCCGACGATGGTGATCCGGCGTCCGGCCAGGTCACGGCCCATTCCGGCGTCGCGCCCCACCAGCCGGCGGCGCATGGTGAAGGCGTCGAGGAGGGCCTGGGTGGGGTGCTCGTGGGTGCCGTCGCCGGCGTTGACGACGGAGCCGTCGATCCAGCCGGAGTTGGCCAGCCGGTAGGGCGCTCCCGAGGCGTGGTGGCGGATGACGACGGCGTCGGCGCCCATGGCCTCCAGCGTGAGGGCGGTGTCCTTGAGGGACTCGCCCTTGGAGACCGACGACCCCTTGGCGGAGAAGTTGATGACGTCGGCGGAGAGGCGCTTGGCGGCGGCCTCGAAGGAGATCCGGGTCCGGGTCGAGTCCTCGAAGAAGAGGTTCACCACGGTACGGCCGCGGAGGGTGGGCAGCTTCTTGATCGGCCGGTCGGCGACGCGGGCCATCTCCTCGGCGGTGTCGAGGACGAGGACGGCGTCGTCCCGCGTGAGATCGGCGGCCGAGATGAGGTGATGCTTCATCTGGTGGGCTCCGGTGGGTTCGGCTCGGGTCGGCACATGCGGCGTGCGGCGTACGAGGGTGCGGCGTACGGGGGTGCGCCACCGCGTTCGGGGGCCTTGGGCGCACGGGGGCGCCCGGACGCCGCTGGGCGGGCGTACGGGGCCGCTGGGAGTGCTAGGGGGTGTCGCGGACGCCGAGCAGGACGGTGTCGCGGCCGTCCTCCTCGGAGAGGAGGACCTTCACGGTCTCGCGCAGGGACGTGGGCAGGTTCTTGCCCACGTAGTCGGCTCGGATGGGCAGCTCGCGGTGGCCCCGGTCGACGAGGACGGCGAGCTGGACCGCGCGGGGGCGGCCGATGTCGCCGAGGGCGTCGAGCGCGGCGCGGATGGTGCGGCCGGAGAAGAGCACGTCGTCGACGAGGACGACCAGCCGGCCGTCGATGCCGTCGCCGGGGATCTCGGTACGGGCCAGCGCGCGGGTGGGCCGCATCCGCAGGTCGTCGCGGTACATGGTGATGTCGAGGGAGCCGACCGGGACGGTGCGCCCGGTGATCTGCGCCAGCTTCTCGGCGAGCCTGCGGGCGAGGAAGACGCCGCGGGTGGGGATGCCGAGGAGCACCACGTCGTCGGCGCCTTTGGCGCGTTCGACGATCTCGTGGGCGATACGGGTCAGCACCCGGGCGATATCGGGTGCTTCCAGTACGGGGCGGGCCGTTTCGGAGCCGCCTGTGTGGCTGTTCGTATCCATGGATTCCATGGAGAAACAGACCTCCTTCTCCGCCTCACGGGACGGACCTTAAAGGACGTCGGATAGTGCGCCCCCTACCGTACCAGGGCCATTCGGGGGAACCCCACGGGGTGTGGTCCGGACCAGGCACGATGCGCGTTGTGATCATGACAGGCCACCGGTCTGGACCCGTTCGGCTTGACGCCCCCGAATCACGCTGCGTAACCTCACAGTGAGTCACCAGCAGCGGTTCGGAGCCGCACGTTGTCACAGCGTCCGGGGAGCTATATGTCCAGCGAATACGCAAAGCAGCTCGGGGCCAAGCTCCGCGCCATCCGCACGCAGCAGGGGCTGTCCCTCCACGGCGTGGAGGAGAAGTCCCAGGGCCGCTGGAAGGCCGTGGTGGTCGGGTCGTACGAGCGCGGCGACCGCGCTGTGACGGTCCAGCGCCTGGCCGAGCTGGCCGACTTCTACGGGGTCCCGGTCCAGGAGCTGCTGCCGGGTACGACGCCGGGCGGGGCCGCCGAGCCGCCGCCGAAGCTCGTGCTCGACCTGGAGCGGCTGGCGCACGTGCCGGCCGAGAAGGCGGGCCCCCTCCAGCGGTACGCGGCCACGATCCAGTCCCAGCGGGGCGACTACAACGGCAAGGTGCTGTCGATCCGCCAGGACGACCTGCGCACGCTCGCGGTCATCTACGACCAGTCGCCGTCGGTCCTGACCGAGCAGCTGATCAGCTGGGGTGTGCTGGACGCGGACGCGCGGCGCGCGGTCGGCCACGAGGAGAACTGAGCCCGGCGGCCGGGCCCCGCGGGGACGGCCGCGAAGAATCGTCACGCCGATGGGCGGGCACCCCCTGGAGGGTGCCCGCCCATCGGCGTCCGTATCCGTCCGTAGCCCGTCTCGACCCGGCCGTGTCCGGCCGTACGAGTCGTTCGAGCGGCTGTACGGGCCGTACGCGCCGCTCCACCGCCGTACGAGCCGACTGCCGGGCCCGGGGGGCCGGTGCTCCCCCGGGTGCCGCCCTCCGCCCCCGTACGCCCCGTACGCCCCTCATGGCGCCCCGGGCCGGGACATGCCGCGGGCCCGGACCCCCGGACCGCGGTCGGTCCATGGGGGTCCGGGCCCGGTACGGCAGGTCCGGCCCGTCGGTCCGTCAGGCGCTTTCGCGCCGCAGGGACGGCTTCAGCTCCTTGAAACGGCCCAGGAGCCCGTTGACGAACGACGGCGAATCGTCGGTGGAGAACTCCTTGGCGAGCTGGACCGCCTCGTCGATCACCACGGCGTCCGGGGTCTCGTCGACCCAGACCAGTTCATAGGCGCCGAGCCGGATGATGTTCCGGTCGACGACCGGCATCCGGTCGAGGTCCCAGTCCGTCGCATAGGTGGAGATCAGCTCGTCGATCCGGGCCGCGTAGCCCTCGTACCCCTCGACCAGCTGCATCGTGTACTCGTTGACCGGCGGCTGCCGGTCGTCGGTCCGTGAGTGCCGGATCCAGTCCGCGAGCACCGTCCGCGCGGTCACTTCCCGCTGGTCGGCCTCGAAGAGGATCTGGAAGGCACGCTTACGGGCCTTGCTGCGAGCGGACACCTTAGCTGTTCACCCGGCTGAGGTAGTCGCCGGAGCGGGTGTCGACCTTGATCTTCTCACCGGTGGTGATGAAGAGGGGGACCTGGACCTCGTAGCCGGTCTCCAGCTTGGCGGGCTTGGTGCCACCGGTGGAGCGGTCGCCCTGGACGCCCGGCTCGGTCTCGGCGATGACCAGCTCCACGGCGGCCGGCAGCTCCACGTAGAGCACCTCGCCCTCGTGGGTGGCGACGGTGGCCTCGAAGCCCTCGATCAGGAAGTTGGCGGAGTCGCCGACGGCCTTGCGCTCGATGTGCAGCTGGTCGTACGTCTGCATGTCCATGAAGACGAAGTAATCGCCGTCCATGTACGAGAACTGCATGTCGCGGCGGTCGACGGTGGCCGTCTCGACCTTCACGCCGGCGTTGAACGTCTTGTCGACGATCTTCCCGGAGAGCACGTTCTTGAGCTTGGTGCGCACGAAGGCCGGGCCCTTGCCGGGCTTGACGTGCTGGAACTCGACGACGGACCACAGCTGGCCGTTGTCGAGCTTGAGCACCATGCCGTTCTTGAGGTCGTTCGTGGAAGCCACGGTTGCGGAATCTCCTGGACTGACGTGGACGACCTGGGGCCACCGCGGTACGCGCCCGCTAGAGCGCGAGCAGCTCCTTGGTCGTGATGGTGAGTAGCTCGGGTCCGCCGTCCGCCTCCTGGCGTACGACGAGCGTGTCATCGATCCGGACCCCGCCCCGGCCCGGAAGGTGGACCCCCGGTTCGACGGTGACCGGCACGCAAGCGTCCAGTTTACCCATGGCCGCCGGGGTCAACTGCGGGTCCTCGTCGATTTCGAGGCCGACCCCGTGCCCGGTGAGCGGCGCGAGGCCCGCGCCGTGCCCCGCGCCGTCGAGGATCCGGCGTGCCGCCCGGTCCACCTCACGGTAGGCGATCCCGGGCCGCAGGGTCTCCCGGGCGGCCCGCTGAGCGGCGAAGACGAGGTCGTACAGCTCGATCTGCCAGTCGGCGGGCGTGGTGCCGATGACGAAGGTCCGGCCGATCTCGCAGCGGTATCCCCGGTAGTCGGCGCCGACACAGACGGTGAGGAAATCGCCCTCCTCGACCCGGCGGTCGGTGGGCCGGTGGCCCCGGCGCCCGGAGTTCGGGCCGGTGGCGACCGAGGTGGGGAAGGCGGGTCCGTCGGCGCCGTGGTCGACGAGGCGGCGCTCCAGCTCCAGGGCGAGATGCCGCTCCGTACGCCCCACCAGGATCGACTCCAGCAGTTCGCCCAGCGCCTGATCGGTGATCTCGGCGGCGATCCGCAGACAGGCGATCTCCTCCTCGTCCTTCACGATCCGCTGCCGTTCGACCACGGGACCGGTGTCGGTCAGCCGCAGCCGGGGCACGGCGGAGCGCATCGCCCGGTGCCGGGCCACGGTCAGATGGTGCTCCTCGACGGCGAGGGTCTCCGCCTTCGCCCGGCGGGCCAGTTCGGCGGCGGCGACGGCCGGGTCGGCGCCGTCCTCGGGCAGCACGGCCAGCCTGAGGGTGTCGTCGGGCCGTCCAGCGCCGGTGCCCTGGATCGGGGTCGCGGGGCAGAGCAGCGCGTCCTCGTCGGGCCCGATCAGCAGAACGGCGCCCGGCGGGGCGCCGCCGGCGAGATAGCGCACATTGGCCGGGCGGGAGATCAGCGCCCCGCCGCCGTCACCCGCGCACCGCTCCCGCACCCGGTCGCGGCGGGCCGCGAACACCTCTGCCATGATCCGAGCGTAGGAGCGATCCCGCCGGGCGGCGCGTCCAGCGCGTCCGACGGTGCGGCTCGCTCTCCCAGGGGCCGTCCCGTCCATGGCCCGGAAGGCCGTCTCGGGACCGCGCCCCGACCCGAGGCGCACGGACCACCCGCGGCCCCGGCTACCAGGACGGCGGACTGGCGATCGCCCGCGCCAGGGTCTCGTCGAGGACCCGGGCGGTGGTCTCCACGTCGTACTTCGTGTTGTCGATGATCGGCAGGCCCGATCCGTACCAGCCCGCCATCCGGCCGTGGATCCCGGCGACCTCCTCGTCCGAGAGCCGCCGGTTGCCGCTGCGTTCCGCGTTCCGCTCCAGCACGGTCTCCAGGCCCGGCAGCAGGACGACGGGCAGCAGCCCCGGCCCCACATGCCGCTTCCAGCCGCCGAGACCGACCACCGGGCGGTCTGGGAAGACGGCGTCGTCGAGGATGCAGGAGATCCCGTTGGCGAGGAAATTGCGGGCGGCGAAGCCGCAGGTGCGGCGGGCGAGGCGGTACTGCGCCTCGGAGTTCTCGTTCCAGCCGGTCTTCGGGTCGGCGAAACCGGAGCACACCCATTCGCGGACGTCGTCGAGGCTGATGTGCGCGGTGGGCACCCGGCGGTGGGTGGCCCAGTACCGGGCGACGGTCGTCTTGCCCGCCCCGGCGGGTCCGATGAGGAGGACGGCGAGCATGGTCGCGCCCGTACCGCTCTCCGGCGCCGCGGGCAGCGGCACCGGTGGCACCGGCGGGAGCTGGACGTGCCCGGCGGCCTCCCGCGCGGGCGGCCCGGCGGGATGCGGCGGCCCGGGCCGAGTCCAGCCGGGAGCGGGCGGTACGGCTCCGGGCGCGCCGGTCGGCGGCGGGGGGACGGCGCCGGGCGGTGCCTGCGGCGGTACGGCTCCGGGCGCCGGGCCGCCGGGTGCCGGGGGCGGTCCCGCGGATCCGGCCGCGCCTCCCCCTCCGGGACCGGGGTGACCATGATGGCCGTGGTGTCCCGGGCCGTGGGGCGGCGGCAGCGGAGCCCCCACTGCGTGCTGCATCCGGTGCGACTCCGTCTCGTGGGCGTCTGTGACAGGCGTCTCCCTGCCCCTGCCACCGAACCGTACCCTCCCGAGGCTCCGGAGACCCCCACGCCCGCGTTGGCGGTGTCCGCCGCGACCCCGGAACACCTACCGCGCGGGGCCCGGGTCTCGGACCGGGCCCCGCGCGGTACGGACCGGTCTCAGACCGGCAGTTCCTCCACGAGGGCGCGCAGGGCGAGCCGGTAGGAGCCCAGGCCCAGGCCCGCGATGGTGGCCGTGGCGACCGCCGCGACCACCGAGGTGTGCCGGAAGGTCTCGCGGGTGTACGGGTTGGAGATGTGGACCTCGATCAGCGGCGCCGTCTTCTGGGCCGCCGCGTCGCGCATCGCGTACGAGTAGTGCGTGAACGCGCCGGGGTTGAGCACCACCGGGATCGCGCCGTCGGCCGCCTCGTGGAGCCAGCCGATCATCTCCGCCTCGTCGTTGGTCTCCCGGACCTCGACGTCGAGGCCGAGTTCCGCGCCCAGCGCCCGGCAGGTCTCCACCAGGACCGCGTACGACGTGGTGCCGTAGACATCGGGCTCCCGGGAGCCGAGCCGCCCCAGGTTGGGCCCGTTGAGGACCAGTACCCGGCGGCTCACGCCGACACCTCCCCGTACGCGGCGAGCAGCAGCGCGGGGTCGGGGCCCTCCAGCGTGTTCGGCCTGCCGAGCCCGTCGAGGACGACGAAGCGGAGCAGGTTGCCGCGGGACTTCTTGTCGACCTTCATGGTCTCCAGCAGCCGGGGCCACTGGTCGCCGCGGTACGTCAGCGGCAGCCCGACCGACTTCAGGACGGCCGCGTGCCGGTCGGCCGTCGCGTCGTCGAGCCGGCCCGCGAGCCGGCCCAGCTCCGCCGCGAAGACCATGCCGACGGAGACGGCGGCGCCGTGCCGCCACTTGTAGCGCTCGTTCTTCTCGATGGCGTGGGCGAGGGTGTGGCCGTAGTTGAGGATCTCCCGGCGGCCGGACTCCTTGAGGTCGCCGGAGACGACCTCCGCCTTGACCCGGATGGACCGCTCGATCAGCTCGGCGGTGTGCGGCCCCGCGGGGGTCCTGGCGGCCTCGGGGTCGGCCTCGATCAGATCGAGGATGACCGGATCGGCGATGAATCCGGCCTTGATGATCTCGGCGAGCCCGCTGACGTAGTCGTTGACGGGCAGCGACTCCAGCGCGGCCAGATCGCACAGGACACCGGCGGGCGGGTGGAAGGAGCCCACCAGGTTCTTGCCCTCGGCGGTGTTGATACCGGTCTTGCCGCCGACGGCCGCGTCGACCATGCCGAGGACGGTGGTCGGTACGGCGATCCAGCGGACGCCGCGCAGCCAGGTCGCGGCGACGAAGCCCGCGAGGTCGGTGGTGGCGCCGCCGCCGACGCCGACGATCACATCGGTCCGGGTGAAGCCGCTCTGCCCGAGCGCCTTCCAGCAGTAGGCGGCGACCTCGGCGGTCTTGGCCTCCTCCGCGTTGGGCACCTGGACGGCGACGACCTCGTACCCCTGGGCGCTCAGGTCCTCCCGGATCGCCTCGCCCGTGCCGGCGAGTGCCTCCGGATGGAGGACGGCGACCCGCTGGGCGTTGCCGATCAGTCCGGGCAGCTCGCCGAGGAGCTGCCGTCCGACCAGTACCTCGTAGGGGTCGGTGCCCTCGGTGCCGCCGACCGCGATCCGGGTCACTGGCTGCTCGGTCATGCGGGGTAGTCCTTCAGTTCCAGGGCGTCGAGGATCGCGTCGGCGACCTCGTCGGGGGTGCGGTCGTCGGTGGCCACCACGATCCGCGCCACCTCGGTGTACAGGGGGCGGCGGGCCTCCATCAGCTCGCGCCAGGTGCGGCGCGGGTTGACGGCGAGCAGGGGCCGGGCCTGGCCGAGGCCGTTCCTGCGGACCGCCTCGTCGACCTCAAGCGACAGATAGACCACGGGCAGTCCGGCGAGCAGGGCGCGGCTGACCGGGTCGAGGACCGCGCCGCCGCCGAGGGCGAGGACACCGCTGTGGACGGCGAGCGCCTCCCGTACGGCGGCCTTCTCGAGCTCGCGGAAGTGCGGCTCGCCGTCCTCGACGAAGATGTCGGAGATCTCACGGCCGTCGGTGGCGACGACATCCGCGTCGGTGTCGCGGAAGGGCACTCCGAGGCGGCGGGCGAGCACCTCGCCCACCGTGGACTTGCCGGCGCCCATGGGCCCGACCAGGACGATCAGCGGGGCGCTCACCGGATGCGCAGATTGTCGAGGTAGGAGCGGACGTTGCGCCGGGTCTCGGAGACGTTGTCGCCGCCGAACTTCTCCGCGACGGCGTCCGCGAGGACCAGGGCGGCCATGGCCTCGGCGACGATCCCGGCGGCCGGGACGGCGGCCACGTCGGAGCGCTGGTGGTGGGCGACGGTGGCCTCGCCGGTGGTGATGTCGACGGTGGCGAGGGCCCGGGGGACGGTGGCGATGGGCTTCATCGCGGCCCGTACCCGCAGCAGTTCACCGGTGGACATACCGCCCTCGGTGCCGCCGGAGCGGCCGGAGGTGCGGCGCAGCCCCTCGGGGGTGGCGACGATCTCGTCGTGCGCCTGGGAGCCGGGCACCCGGGCGAGGTCGAACCCGTCGCCGACCTCGACGCCCTTGATGGCCTGGATGCCCATGAGCGCGCCCGCGAGCCGGGCGTCGAGACGGCGGTCCCAGTGGACGTGGGAGCCGAGCCCGACGGGGACGTCGTACGCCAGCACCTCGACGACTCCGCCGAGGGTGTCGCCGTCCTTGCGGGCCTGGTCGATCTCGGCGACCATCGCCTTGCTGGCGTCGGCGTCGAGGCAACGCACCGGGTCGGCGTCGAGCCGCTCGACGTCGGCCGGGGTCGGGTAGACGCCCTTGGGCGCCTTCGCCGCGCCGAACTCGACGACGTGGGAGACGATCTCGATGCCCGCGGTCTCCTTGAGGTAGGAGCGGGCGACGGCGCCGAGGGCGACCCGGGCGGCGGTCTCACGGGCGCTGGCGCGCTCCAGGATCGGCCGGGCCTCGTCGAGGGAGTACTTCTGCATGCCCGCGAGGTCGGCGTGGCCGGGCCTGGGGCGGGTCAGGGGGGCGTTGCGGGCGAGGTCGGCCAGCTCGTCGGGGTCGACGGGGTCGGCCGCCATGATCTTGTCCCACTTGGGCCATTCACTGTTGCCGACCATGATCGCGACCGGGGAGCCGAGGGTGAGCCCGTGGCGTACGCCCCCGATGAAGGTGATCTCGTCGCGCTCGAACTTCATCCGTGCGCCGCGCCCGTAGCCCAGGCGCCGCCTGGCGAGGTGATCGGCCACCATCTCCGTGGTGACCGGGACACCGGCGGGAAGTCCCTCCAGCGTCGCCACCAGTGCGGGTCCGTGCGATTCCCCCGCGGTCAGCCAACGCAACCTGCTCAACGGTGCTCCTCATGCTCGCGCCTCGTACTGCCGGCCCGGCCGGGTGCGCGGCCCCGGCCCGCCTGACCCGATCCTCCCACGTCCCTGGGGCGTACCCGCGCCCGGTCCAGCAGTCGGACGGCGCGGACGGCCCCGCGGGGAGGGCGGTGCCGGGGTCAGCGGGCGCGCAGGGCCGTCTCGCCCGCCGTGCGCATCGCCGCCAGGGGCCCGGGGCGGCCGGTCATCAGCTCCACCTGGAGCACGGCCTGGTGGACGAGGAGGTCGAGGCCGCCGACGACGGCTCCGCCCCGCTCCGCCCAGCGGGCGGCGAGGGGGGTGGGCCAGGGGTCGTAGAGGACGTCGAAGAGGGTGCCGGGGTGCTCCGGTACCCGGTCGGCGAAGGCGTCGGCGGCGCCGGCGGGCGTGGTGGCGACGACCAGGGGGGCGGTCAGCGCGTCGGCCGCCCGCTCCCAGTCCTCGGTACGGACGTCCACGCCGAGGCGCTCGCCCCAGCCGCGCATCTCGGCGGCGCGCGCCGGGCCGCGGACGTACGCGGTGACGGGTCCCGCGCAGATCCGGGCGAGGGCGGCGACGGCCGAGGCCGCGGTGGCGCCCGCGCCGAGCACGGCGGCGGACGGCACCGATTCGACGCCCCGTTCGCGCAGGGCGGCGACCATTCCCGGGATATCGGTGTTGTCGCCGGTCAGCGCGCCGTCCTCGGCGCGTACGACGGTGTTGACGGCCTCCACCGAAGCGGCGGCGGGGCCGACCGAGTCGAGCAGCGGGATGATCGCGCGCTTGAGCGGCATCGTCAGGGAGAGACCGGCCCAGTCGGCACCGAGGCCGCGGACGAAGGCGGGCAGCGCCGCCTCGTCGACCTCGAACCGGTCGTACGTCCACTCCGTGAGCCCCAGCGCGGCGTACGCGGCCCGGTGCAGGGCGGGGGACAGGGAGTGGGCGATCGGCGATCCGAGGACCGCCGCACGCCGCTTCGCCGTACCGTCCGCCGCTCCGTCGTCCGCGCCGGTGCGCGCCGGTGTCACGATGGTCACTCCTGGTTCTTCTTCTGCTCTTCCAGATACCGCTGACGGGCCCGCTCGTGCTCCGCGTTGGTCTCCGAGAACACCGTCTCGTCCTCGGTGACCGAGACGAAGTAGTACCAGTCGCCGTCGGCCGGCTTCAACGTGGAGTTGATGGCGGCCATGCCCGGATTGCCGATCGGTCCCGGCGGCAGACCCACGATGCTGTAGGTGTTGTACGGGTGCTTGAACTTCCGGGTGTCGTCGACGCTGCCGATGGCGAGCTTGCTCTCGCCCCGGGCGTAGTTGACGGTGGAGTCGAAGTCGAGGAGGCCGTTGGTCTCGGTGTTGTCGGGCTTCAGCCGGTTGTAGACGACCCGGGCGACCTTGTCGAAGTCCTCCTTGTACTTGCCTTCGGCCTGGACCAGGCTGGCGACGGTGAGTACCTGGAGGGGGTTCTTCAGGCCCAGTTCCCGGGCCTTGTCCGCGAGACCGGCCTTCGTGTGCTCCTCGTTGGCGCGGGCGACCATCTTCTTGAGGACCGCCTCGGGCTTCATGCCCTTGGCCGCGGGGTACGACGCCGGGAAGAGGAAGCCCTCCAGCGGGTCCATGATGTCGGGACCGCCCTTGGCCCAGGCCGGGAGTCCGAGCTTCGCCGACTGCTCCTTGGCGGTCTTGGCGGTGGTGCCCGCCTTCAGCTGGAGCCGCTTGTCGACCATGGCGTAGATCTCGGCGTTCCGCTTGCCCTCGGGGATGATCAGGTTGCTGCTGCTGGCCGGGTTCAGCATGGCCTTGACGGCATTGGCCCCGGACATCTCCTTGGGGAGGGTGTAGACCCCGGCCTGGATGCCCTTGGCCCGGGGGTTGCTGTTGGCGGCGGAGACGAACGCCCCGGAGCTCTTGACGACCCCGTTCTCCTTCAGGATCCGGCCGATCTCCGAGAGCCCGCTGCCCGGCGGGATCTCGACGACGACAGAGCCGGAGCCGGCGCCCGCGTAGTCGGGGGCGGTACCGAACTGGCCCTGCCAGAACTGGTAGCCGAAGTACGAGACGATGCCGAGCCCGCCCAGGAGCACCACGGAGACCACGAGACAGGCGAAGCCGTTGCGGCTCTTCTTCTTGGGCCGTCCCCGGCCGTCCCCCGGGCCTTCCGAGGTGCCGCGGCGGCGCCCCGACCGGCCCGGCGGGTCCTGGTGGGCGGCTTCGCCGTCGTCGCGGCCGTCGCCGTCCTCACGGTCCTCACCGGTGAAGAAGGGGTGTCTCTCCTCCTCCGCGTCGTCGTCCCGGGGGCCGTCCCCGGCGCCTTGCGCGGCTTCCGGTTCGGCGGGACGCCGGCCCGGGGGCTGCGGCGGCGGATAGGCGTCGGGGGTCGCGTAGTAGTCGTTCTCGGCCTGGCCGTGGTAGCCGGGCACGGATCCGCTGTACGTGTCGGCGGGGTTGGCGGCGTAGGTGTCCGCGGGCGCCGCCCCGTAGGCGACGGCCGCCTGCTGGTCCTGATACGGCGCCTGAGGCTGCTGCTGGTGCCCCTGAACCCGGCCCTGGCCCTGGCCCTGGCCCCAGTCGCCCTGCTGACCGCCGGTGGTGTCGTACCCCGGCTGCGGACCGCCGTGCTGCTGCGGTCCGCCGCCGTAGTGCGCCGCGTCCGGATGTTGCTGGTGCTGCTGGTGTTGTTCGTACTGCTGGTGCTGCTGCTGGTACTGCTGGGGATGTGCCTGCTGCCCGCCGTACGGCTGCTGGTGCTCGCCGTACGGCTGCTGCCGGCCGCCGCCGTACTGCTGCTGTTGCTGGTACGGGTCCTGCCCGCCGTAGCCCTGCCCCTCCTGCGGATGCTGCTGGGGGTAGTGCTGCTGCGGCTGCCCGCCGTAGGGATCATGGCCGGATCCGGCCTGCGGTACGTAGCCCTGGTCGCCGTACAGAGGGTCGTCCGGATGCCACTGTTCGGAGCCGGGCCCCCGGCCATACTCAGTCATCGATCCCCTAGGGCCGCGAGTCGGGCGGGTTTCCGTCCCGCTGTGTGCTCGGTGCGGCATCCGTTCGAAAAAGCCGCCCGATGGCGCGGAACGTTACCGTATCGCGATCAGACAATCCCTTCGACGCTCTCACCGGGGGGCGCCCCTGACGCCCGTTCGGACTCCAGGGCGTTCTGAAGGATCACCACGGCGGCGGCCTGATCGATGAACGACCGGCCCTTTTTGGCGGTCACACCGGCGGCACGCAGCCCTTGTCCGGCCGTCACCGTGGTCATTCTCTCATCGACGAGCCGGACCGGGACCGGGGCGATCCCCCGGGCCAGCTCCCGGGCGAAGGTGCGGGCCTTGCCCGCGGCCGGGCCCTCCCGTCCGCTGAGGGAGCGGGGCAGCCCGACGACGACCTCCAGGGGTTCGTACTCGCCGACGAGGGCGCGCAGCCGCCGGTGGGCGGCCGGGACGTCCCGTCCCGGCACGGTCTCCACCGGGGTGGCGAGGACCCCGTCGGGGTCGCACGAAGCAACCCCGATCCGGGCGTCCCCGACGTCGATCGCGAGACGGCGTCCGCGCCTCACGAGACCTCGGCCACCAGTCGCTCGACGGCGGCGACGGCGTCGTCGAGGGCGTCCGGGTTCTGGCCGCCGCCCTGGGCGACGTCCGGCTTGCCGCCGCCTCCGCCGCCGAGGGTCTTGGCGGCGGTACGGACCAGGTCACCGGCCTTGAGCCCGCGCTCACGGGCGGCCTCGTTGGTGGCGATCACGGTCAGCGGACGGCCGCCCGCCACGGTGAACAGGGCGACGACGGCGGGGCGGTCGCCGGGGATCCGGCCGCGGACGTCGAGGACCAGCTTGCGCAGATCGTCGGCGGAGGTGCCGTCCGGTACCCGGCCGGCGACCAGGGCGGTGCCCCGGACGTCCCGGGCGCCTTCGGCGAGCCCGGCGGCGGCGGCCAGCACCTTCTCCGCGCGGAACTTCTCGATCTCCTTCTCGGCGTCCTTGAGCTTGGCGAGCATGCCGGAGATCTTCTCGGGCAGCTCCTCGGGACGGCCCTTCACCAGCTCCTGGAGCTGGGCGACGACCGTGTGCTCCTTGGCGAGGAAGTTGTAGGCGTCCACGCCCACCAGGGCCTCGATCCGGCGGACGCCGGAGCCGATGGAGGACTCGCCGAGCAGCTTCACCAGACCGAGCTGGGAGGTGTTGCCGACATGGGTGCCGCCGCACAGCTCCTTGGAGAAGTCGCCGATGGTGACGACCCGTACCCGCTCGCCGTACTTCTCGCCGAACTCGGCGATGGCGCCGGCCTTCTTGGCCTCCTCCAGGCTCATGACCTCGGCCTGGACGTCCAGCTCGCGGGAGAGCACCTCGTTGATCCGCTGCTCGACGTCGGTGAGGACCGTCCCGGGGACGGCCGCAGGCGAGCCGAAGTCGAAGCGGAACCGGCCCGGGGAGTTCTCGGAACCGGCCTGGGCGGCCGTGGGGCCGAGGGCGTCCCGCAGCGCCTGGTGGGTCAGATGGGTGGCGCTGTGGGCGCGGGCGATGGCCCGGCGCCGCTTGGCGTCGATGGCGGCATGGGCGGAGGCGCCCACGGTGACCTCGCCGACCTGTACGGAGCCCTTGTGCACGGAGACCCCGGGAACCGGCTGCTGTACGTCGCGGACCTCGATCACGGCACCGGAGTCCAGCCGGATCCGGCCCTGGTCGGCGAGCTGGCCGCCGCCCTCGGCGTAGAACGGGGTGCGGTCGAGGACGACCTCGACCTCGTCGCCCTCCACGGCGGCCGGCGAGGGCACGCCGTCCACGAGCAGGCCGACGACGGTGGCCTCGCCCTGGTTGGTGACATAGCCGGTGAACTCGGTGGTGCCGGTGGTGTCGGCGACCTCGCGGTAGGCGGAGAGGTCGGCGTGGCCGGTCTTCTTGGCGCGGGCGTCGGCCTTGGCGCGCTCGCGCTGCTCCTTCATGAGCCGCCGGAAGCCGTCCTCGTCCACGGAGAGCCCCTGTTCGGCGGCCATCTCCAGGGTGAGGTCGATGGGGAAGCCCCAGGTGTCGTGGAGCAGGAACGCCTTGTCCCCGGCGAGGACGCCGGAACCGGCCTGCTTGGCCTCCGTCACGGCGCCGTCGAGGACGTTGGTGCCGGCGTTCAGCGTCTTGAGGAAGCGGGCCTCCTCGGCGAGGGCGACGGCCTCGATCCGGGAGCGGTCGGTGATCAGCTCGGGGTACTGCTGCCCCATGGTGCGGATGACGACGTCGACCAGCTCGGCGACGACCGGCCCGGTGGCGCCCATCAGCCGCATATTGCGGATGGCGCGGCGCATGATGCGGCGCAGGACGTAGCCGCGGCCCTCGTTGCCGGGGGTGACGCCGTCGCCGATCAGCATCACCGAGGTGCGGATGTGGTCGGCGACGACCCGCAGGGACACGTCGGAGGTGTGGTCGGCGCCGTACCGGACGCCGGTCAGCTCGGTGGCCCGGTCCATGACGACCCGGAGCGTGTCCGTCTCGTACATGTTCCGCACGCCCTGGAGGATCATGGCGAGCCGCTCCAGGCCGAGCCCGGTGTCGATGTTCTTCGACGGCAGCTCACCGAGGATCGGGAAGTCCTCCTTGCCCTCCCCCGGTCCCCGCTCGAACTGCATGAAGACCAGGTTCCAGATCTCCACGTACCGCTCGTCGTTGACGGCGGGGCCGCCCTCCTCGCCGAACTCGGGACCGCGGTCGTAGTTGATCTCGGAGCAGGGTCCGCAGGGGCCGGGGACGCCCATCGACCAGAAGTTCGGACCCATGCCGAGACGCTGGATGCGCTCGGCGGGCACGCCGATCACATCGCGCCAGATCCGCTCGGCCTCGTCGTCCTCCTTGTAGACCGTGATCCACAAGCGCTCGGGGTCGAGACCGTAGCCACCCTCCTCCAGGGACGAGGTCAGCAGCTCCCAGGAGTACTTGATGGCCCCTTCCTTGAAGTAGTCCCCGAAGGAGAAGTTGCCGCACATCTGGAAGAAGGTGCCGTGGCGGGTGGTCTTGCCGACCTCTTCGATGTCCGGCGTCCGGACACACTTCTGCACGCTGGTGGCGCGCGGGGCGGGCGGCCTGCTCTCACCGAGGAAATACGGCTTGAAGGGCACCATGCCCGCGTTGACCAGCAGCAGAGTCGGGTCGTCCGCGATGAGCGACGCGGAGGGCACGACGGTGTGCCCGCGCTCCTCGAAGAAGCTCAGCCAGCGGCGGCGGATCTCAGCCGACTCCATCAGTGGTCCTCATTCCGGTTGTACGGGTGGTAGGGGCGGTTCGGACGGGTCCCGGGGGTCCCGTCGTCCGGGCCGGGGCCGCGGAGCAGGGGGCGGACCCGCTGGGCGGGCAGTTCGGGGCCCGGCGGGGCGTTGATCCCCAGTGCGTCCCCCAACTCCTCCTCGCGCTGGATCATTCCGGCGCGGACGTCGAGGGCGAACTCGCGCAGCCGGTGACCCGCGTCGACCGCCCGGTTCGCGGCCCGGGCCGCGAGGTGCTCGGGGGTGAGCTGCTGGATCTTGCGGTGGACCTTGTTGGTCGCCCAGACGCCGGTGGCGGCGCCCGCGGTGAACCAGAAGGCACGGCGGAACATGTCGGCTCAGCCCTTTCCGCCCCGGCGACCGCGCCCGCCGCGCGCCGGGGGCACCGTACGTCCGAGGATCACCGTGCGGGCGGCCCGTCCGCGGCGGGGCGCGGGTTCCTCACCGCCGTTCCCGGGGGTCCGGCCCATCGCCTTGCGTACGCCGTAGCCGAAGGCCGCGACCTTGACCAGCGGGCCGCCGAAGGTCGAGGCGACCGTGGAGGAGAGCGCCGAGGCGTTGGAGGTGACCTCCTGGACGTCCGAGGCGATCGCGTCGACCCGGTCGAGCTGGGTCTGCGCGGAGCGGACGGTATCGGAGGCGTCGGTGAGCAGCGGGACCGCCCGTTCCGTCACCTCCGTCACGAGCCGGGTGGTCGCCCTGAGCGTCTGGGCCAGCCTCACCAGCACCACGGCGAGGAAGGAGACCAGAATCGCCCAGAAGACGGCCACCAGGAGCCCGGCAACCTCTCCACCGGTCACACTGCACCGCTTCCTGCTCGTCCGGATCTTCTCGGGTTTCCCCGGTTCTTCCGGGGGAAATTCTCGTCCTCCGACCCTATCGCGATCCCGTCGGCCCCCCATACCGCATTCCGCGCGGGAGCGACAGGCCCGCATGCGGGAGGGCGAGGAGTGCGGGACGGGCGCGTCCGGCCCGCCGGGGCCGGGATACGGAGCGATCGGGCACGGAAGGACGTAGTGCACGAAGGCCCGCCGCTCCCCCCGCCGGGCGGCGGGACGAGGGCGGGCCTGCGCGGCGCGCGGTCGCACCCGGGGCCTCTCGCGAAAGAGGCCCCTGCGCCCGGGAGCGGGTCCCGGGCGCGGTGGATCAGCGGGCGTAGTACTCGACGACCAGCTGCTCGTCGCAGATGACCGGGATTTCCTTGCGGTTCGGGTCCCGGTCCAGACGGAACGCCAGCGCCTTCAGGTTCACCTGGAGGTAGCGCGGGGTCTCGCCGTCCGCGGCGAAGCCGCCCTCGCGGGCGACCTGGAAGAGGGCCTTCTCGCGGGAGCGCTCGCGGATCGTCACGACGTCGTCGGGACGGACGCGGAAGGACGGCTTGTCGACCTTGCCGCCGTTGACCTCGACGTGGCCGTGGACGACCATCTGACGGGCCTGGTAGATCGTGCGGGCGATGCCCGAACGGAGCACCAGGGCGTCCAGACGACGCTCCAGCTCGACGACGAGCGCCTCGCCGGTCTTGCCCTCGGCCTTGCGGGCGCGGTCGTAGGCGCGGGCCATCTGCCGCTCGCTGATGTCGTACTGCGCGCGCAGGCGCTGCTTCTCCATCAGACGGACCTTGTAGTCCGAGTTCTGCTTGCGGCCACGGCCGTGCTCGCCCGGCGGGTACGGGCGGGCCTCGAAGTACTTGACGGCCTTCGGCGTCAGGGCGATGCCGAGGGCACGAGACTTCTTGACCTTGGGACGCGACTGGTTAGGCACGTTCTCCAGACCTCCGATATAGGTTAGGTTAGGCTCACCTTACTCAAGGAGATCGCATGTCTCGCCCTGGGAACACCAAGCGCATCGCGGACAGCACAAATGACATCGACCCCGCAACTGTGGCGGGTGTCGAGGCGACGGAGGTCCGATCAGCTCATGGTCAGCCGCGTCCCAGCGGGCTTGAATCCGCCCGGATGCCGTCAGCAGCCGAACGCACACGAACTCTCGTACAGGGTACATGCTCGGCGGTGCTGCTCGTCACCGGCCTGGAGACCGCCCGTCCGGAGCAGCTGATGCCCGACGCCCGGGTGATCGGCGCGGACGGCGAGGTCTTCCTGCTCTTCGCCGCGGACTCCCCGGTCGTCCGGGCCGCGACCCACGCCCAGGACGACGAGCTGGCCGCCGTGCTGGAGGTCACCGATGTGGCCCCGGTCGCCGTCCCCCACCGCGTCCGCGGCCGGGCCTGGGTCTCCGGCTGGCTGACCTGCGCCCCGGGGATCGCGGCCCCGGGCTCCATGATGCTCCGGCTGGAGGTGGGCGAGCTGCGGGTGGACGATCTGTGGGGCACGGCGGCGGTCGACCCCGACGACTTCTCCCGCGCCTGCGCCGACCCCCTGGCCGCCCACGAGGCCGAGCTGCTCCAGCATCTGGACTCCGCGCACGGCGCGCAGGTGCAGGAGCTCCGCGACCTGCTCGGCGACCGGGTCGCCACGACCGCCGACGACGGGCGTACGGGCCGGGCGCCGCGGGCGGTGCCGCTCGCGCTTGACCGGTTCGGACTGCGGGTGCGGTTCACCGGGGACCGCTGCTTCGACGCCCGCTTCGACTTTCCCCGGCCGGTACGCGACATCACGGAGCTGCGCCGGGCCATGCACACCCTCTTCGAGGCCGCCGCGCACTGACCCCGCGCGGTGCGCCGGCGCCCCGGGAGGATCAGCCGCCGCGCAGCCGCTCCCGCACCTTCTCCACCACGTCCGAGTAGCGCGCCTCGGCGCCGTACCGCGTCGGTTCGTAGTACCGCTTGCCGTGCAGCCCGTCCGGCGCGTACTGCTGGGCGGCGATCCCGCCGGGGACGTCGTGCGGATAGACATAGCCCTTGGCGTGCCCCAGGGACGCCGCCCCCTTGTAGTGCCCGTCCCGCAGATGGGCCGGTACGGAACCGGCGTGGCCCGCGCGCACGTCGGCGAGCGCCGCCCCGATCGCCGTGGTCGCGGTGTTCGACTTGGGTGCCAGCGCCAGCGCGATCGTGGCGTGGCTGAGGGTCAGCGCCGCCTCCGGGAAGCCGATCATGGCCACGGCCTGGGCCGCGGCCACCGCCAGCGGCAGTGCCTGGGGATCGGCGAGCCCGATGTCCTCACTCGCCGAGATCATCAGCCGGCGGGCGATGAACCGCGGATCCTCCCCCGCGTCGATCATCCGGGCCAGATAGTGGAGCGCCGCGTCCACGTCGGAGCCCCGGATGGACTTGATCAGCGCGCTCGCCACGTCGTAGTGCTGGTCCCCGTCCCGGTCGTAGGTCACCGCGGCCCGGTCGACCGTCTCCTCCACCGTCGCCAGGGTGATCTCCGGCTCGCCCTTGTCGATGGCGGCACCCGCCGCGGCCTCCAGGGCGGTCAGCGCCCGGCGCGCGTCCCCGCCCGCGACCCGCAGCAGATGCGCCTCGGCGTCCTCGGGCAGCGTCACCGCGCCGCGCAGCCCCCGCTCCTCGGTGAGCGCGCGCCGCAGCAGCCCTTTGAGGTCGTCGTCGGTCAGCGGCTCCAGTGTCAGCAGCAGCGACCGGGAGAGCAGTGGGGAGATCACCGAGAAATAGGGGTTCTCGGTGGTGGCGGCGATCAGGGTCACCCAGCGGTTCTCCACCGCGGGCAGCAGCGAGTCCTGCTGCGCCTTGGAGAAGCGGTGGATCTCGTCGAGGAAGAGGACGGTCTCCTTGCCGAAGCCGCCCGCCGCCCGGCGGGCGCCCTCGATGACGGCCCGCACCTCCTTGACGCCCGCGGTGATCGCCGACAGCTCCACGAACCGCTTCTCGGTGGCCTGCGAGACCACATAGGCGAGGGTCGTCTTGCCGATGCCCGGCGGCCCCCAGAGGATCACCGACGAGGCTCCGGCCGGGCCGCCCCCGCTCTCGCCGACCAGCCGCCGCAGCGGGGAGCCGGGGCGCAGCAGATGGCTCTGGCCGACGACCTCGTCGAGGGTGCGCGGGCGCATCCGCACGGCCAGGGGGCTGGCGGACGGCTCCTTCTCCGCACGGTCTTCGGCGGCGGCGGTAAAGAGATCGGGCTCCACAATCCGGAAGCCTATGCCAGACCACCGACAACGCCCCCGCCCGGCCGGTGCCGGTACGAGGGCGCGGGGCGCGGATGTCCGCGCGGAGGCCGTCAGCCGGTCCCGGGGGCCTGTCGGCCGGGCCCGGTCAGCTGGTCCAGAAGTCCCACCAGCGGGTCAGGATCAGCATTCCGATGATCCCGATCCAGAGCACCGGCGGCATCCAGTGGAACTCCAGCAGTCCGCGGCGCAGCCCCTCGGGGACCTTGATGATGCGGTGCCGGACGTTGTGCACGGTGACGTAGCAGAACATCACGATGGTGGCGGCCCAGGCGAGGGAGCACCACAGGCAGAGCGAGTTGATGTTGTACAGCGACTGATACATCAGCCACATACAGAAGCTCACGCCGAACAGACAGCCGGCGTTGAGGCCCAGCCAGTACCAGCGCTTGTAGCGGGCGCCGGCCAGGATGCCGACCCCGATCGCGATCACCATCGAGTACGCGACCAGACCCAGCATCGGGTTGGGGAAGCCGAAGACCGACGCCTGGTCGCTCTTCATGATGTTGCCGCAGGAGACCACCGGGTTGAGGCTGCACCCGGGGGTGAAGGAGGGGTCCTCCAGCAGTTTGTACTTGTCGAGTGTGATGACCCAGGCGGCGAGCAGGCCCGCCGCTCCCGTGATCACCAGCAGCCAGGCCAGGGAGCGGCTGCCGCCGATCCCGTCGCGCGGACCCTCGGTCCGTTCGTCCGCGATCACGTCGTCGTCCACCGCCACTGTCGCCATATCGATATCGCCGTTCCCCTCCGTCCGGGACCCGCTCGGGCTGGGGTCATTGTGCCGCACGGAGCTGTGTGTCCGTCGTTCGGTGGACGGCGTGATGGACGGATGGTCGTACCGGTCCTCCGCCGCGGTGACCAGGGTGGAGGGCATGACAGAACTCGCGGTGAAGGTGACGGGGCTCCGCAAGCGGTACGGGGATGTGACGGCGGTTGACGGCGTGGACCTGCGGATCCGCCGGGGTGAGGTGTTCGGGCTGCTGGGGCCCAACGGCGCGGGCAAGAGCACCACGGTCGGTGTCCTGCTGGGTCACCGGCGGCGGGACGGCGGCGATGTGACGGTACTCGGCAGCGATCCGGCGACCGGAAATCGCCTCTGGCGGTCTCGAATCGGCGTCGTCTGGCAGGATGAATCGGCTCCCGCCGAGTTGACGGTACGGGAGACGGTGACCCACTTCGCGCACTACTACCCCCGCCCCCGTGACCCTCGTGAGGTCCTCGGCCTGGTCGGTCTCGCGGACCGGGCGGACCGGCGCGTGGCGACGCTCTCCGGCGGCCAGCGGCGACGGCTCGATCTGGCGCTGGGGGTGATCGGCCGTCCCGAGCTGCTGCTGCTGGACGAGCCCACGACGGGCTTCGACCCGGCCGCGCGCCGCCGGTTCCGGGAGCTGGTACGGCTCCTCGCCGCCGAAGGCACCACGATCGTCCTCACCACCCACTATCTGGACGAGGTCGAGGCGCTGGCCGACCGGATCGCCGTGATCGCCCGGGGCCGGGTGGTCGCCGAGGGCGGCACGGAGGAGCTGCGGCGCGCCCACGGGCGCCGGACCCGGGTCAGCTGGACCGAGCCCGGCGGTGTGGAACGCACCGAGTGGACCACGACCCCGACCCGTACGGTCGCGGCGCTCGCGGCACGCTACGGGGACGACGTACCGGGGCTGCGTATCGTCCGCCCGACACTGGAGGAGATCTACCTCCGGCTGACCGGGGAGGCCGCCGCCGACCCGGCGGCGGACACCGGAGACGAGGCCGGCCAGGACGGACCGGCGGAGGGCGGGCGGCGATGAGGCACGGTGCCGTAGCGCCCGCCGGGCGCCCCTGCCCCCGTACCGAGGCGGCCCGGCCGCCCGGCGCCTGGCGGCTGGGTCTGGTCCGCGGCGCGATGGAGATCAAGGTCTTCTTCCGCCAGCGCGAGCAGGCGGTCTTCACCTTCGCGTTCCCCGTCCTCATGCTGGTGCTCTTCGCCTCGGTCTTCGGCGGCGACACCAAAGAGGGCGGCATCACCGCGGCCCAGCTCTACGTCCCGGCGATGATCGCCGCGGGCATCATGTCGACGAGCTTTCTGTCGCTGGGCGTCTCGATCGCGGTCGAGCGGGAGCTCAAGCAGCTGCGGCGGCTCCGGGGCACGCCGATGCCTCCGGCCGCGTACTTCCTGGGCAAGATATGGCTCGTCCTGGTCACCTCGGTCCTGGAGACGGCCGCCCTGCTCGCCGTCGGATCCCTCCTCTACGACGTCGACCCGCCGACGGAGGCGGGCCGCTGGCTCACCTTCGGCTGGGTCTTCCTGCTCGGTCTGGTCTCCTGCACCCTGCTCGGGATCGCGATCAGCAGCGTCCCGAGATCGGCGCAGAGCGCGTCGGCCGTGGTGAACCTGCCGTTCCAGGTGCTCCAGTTCATCTCGGGTGTCTATGTTGTGATCACCAGTCTCTCCGACTGGTTGCTGAACATCGCGGCGCTGTTCCCGCTGAAGTGGCTGGCGCAGGGGCTGCGTGGGGTGTTCCTGCCGGAGTCGGCGCGGGTACTGGAACCCGCCGGCTCCTGGGAACCGGGTCTGGTCGCCCTCGTCCTGGGCGCCTGGTGCATCGGAGGACTGGCGCTGTGTCTGCTGACCTTCCGCCGGCGGAGCCGCGACGAGGGGTGAGGGCCGGGGGGCGTACCGCCCAGGTGTGGGACAGCACATCCCTGCCCTGGGACGCCTACTTCGCCGTGGTGTGGGCCGGAACGCTGGCCTACACCCTGGTGTCGCCCGGCCACGGCGGCGGGGTACGGGCCCTGGCCGCCGGGCTGTTCGCCCTGCTGCTGCCGTGGTACGTGGCGACCGGGCGGCGGGAACTGGCGGCCCGGAACCCGGACGGGCGGCGGGCCGCGCGGTACCTCGCCGGGGCGGTCGTGCTCTATCTGCCCGCCGCCGTACTCGTCGAGGACATGCGGCTGGCGACCTTCGGCCTGGTCCCGCAGTGCTTCATGTTCCTGCGGATGCGTCCGGCGCTGGCGGCCGTGGCCCTGGTCAATATCGTCCCGGTGGCCGGCTGGGCCGTACTGGCCGACCCCACCGGCCGGGACATCGGCTACGGACTGCTGTCGAGCGCCGTCGCCATCGCCTTCTCCGCCGTCTTCGGCTACTGGATCATCCGGGTGATCGACCGCAGCCGGGGCCGGGGCGAGCTGATCGCCGAACTGGAGGCCGGCCGGGAGGAGATCGCCCGGCTCTCCGCCGCGCACGGAGCCCTCACCGAACGGGAACGGATGTCCCGGGAGATCCACGACACCCTCGCCCAGGGGTTCACCAGTCTGCTGATGCTCGTCCAGGCCGTGGAGGCGGAGATGGACCGCGATCCGCCCGAGGCCCGGCGCCATCTGGCGCTGATGGCCGACACCGCCCGCCGCAACCTGGCCGAGGCGCGGGCGCTGGTCGCCCGGGGCGCCCCCGCCGACCTCGAAGGCAGCACCCTGCCGGACGCGCTGCGCCGGCTCGCCGCACGCCACGAGCCGCCCGCGGTGTTCCGGGTTACCGGGCCCGCGGGTCCGCTGCCGCCCGCCCTGGAGGTGGTGGCCCTGCGCTCCTGCCAGGAGGCGCTCGCCAACGCCACCCGGCACGCCGGGCCCGGGGCACGCGTCACCGTCGTCCTCGACCGTACGGAGACCGAGTTGCGGCTCGACGTCCACGACGAGGGCCGGGGGTTCGACCCGGCGCCGCCGCGCCCCGGCTACGGGCTGCCGGGGCTGCGGGCCCGGGCCGCCGAGGTGGGCGGCAGCGCCGTCGTCCACAGCGCGCCGGGCGACGGCACCACGGTCACCGTCCGGCTGCCGGTCGCCCCCGTCACCCCCGTCACCTCCGAGGAGGCCTTCCGATGATCCGGATCCTGCTGGCCGACGACCATCCCGTGGTACGGGAGGGATTGCGCGGCATGCTCGGCGCCGAACCCGGTCTGACGGTCGTCGGCGAGGCCGCCAGCGGGCCGCAGGCGGAGGCGCTCAGCGCCGAACTGCGCCCCGACATCGTCCTGATGGACCTGCGGATGCCGGGCGGCGGCGGGGTCGAGTCCATCGCCCGGATGCGGGCCGCCGGACTGCCGTGCCGGGTGATCGTCCTGACCACGTACGAGACCGACTCGGACATCCTGCGGGCCGTGGAGGCGGGCGCCGCGGGCTATCTCCTCAAGGACCTGGCCCGCGCCGACCTGGCCAGCGCGATCCGGGCGGCGGCGCGCGGCGAGACCGTACTGGCCCCGTCGGTCGCCACCCGGCTGGTCGACCGGCTGCGGGACCACTCCGAACAGGTCCGGCTCACCGACCGCGAGACGATGGTCCTGCGGCTGGTGGCGGAGGGCTGCACCAACGCGGAGATCGGGCGCCGGCTGTTCATCGGGGAGTCCACGGTGAAGACCCACCTGCTGCGGGTCTTCGCCAAACTGGAGGTCGACGACCGCACGGCGGCGGTCACCCACGCCACCCGCCGGGGCCTTCTCTAGGGCCTGTCTGACGGAGAGCGCCGTCCCCATGCCACCGCCCGCGACCGAGGCCGTGTCTTCAAAGTAGCGCCGTCCGCCCGCAGGGCGGGGCCCGCGGCGTCCGGTGCGTGCAATCGCAAGGCGGAGGGTTTCCCTCGTACTGGACGTACTTGGGAAATCCCGACAACGCAGCGAGTGTGCGTGCCGGGCGTCGCGGGCCAGGCGGGACTTTGAAGACACGGCCTAGGGTCCCCGGGGCTACGCCGGGGGCGAGAGACGGGTGCGGAGGGTGTCCGTGATCTCCGAGAGCGGGACCGGCGTCTGCTCACCGGACTCCATGTCCTTGAGCTGTACGTGGCCCTCGGCCAGATCGCGGTCCCCGGCCACGATCGTGTAGCGCGCCCCGCTCCGGTTCGCCGCCTTCATGGAGCCCTTGAGGCCCCGGCCGCCGTACGAGAAGTCCGCGGCGACGCCCTCCTTGCGGAGTCGCGTCACGACGCCGAAGAGGACGCGGCGCGCCTCCTCGCCGACCGGGACCGCGTACACACTGGTGGCGGGCGGCAGGTCCAGGGCGACGCCCTCGGCCTCCAGCGCCAGGACCGTACGGTCGACGCCGAGCGCCCAGCCGACGGACGGCAGCGCCGGGCCGCCGATCATCTCGGAGAGGCCGTCGTAACGGCCGCCGCCGCCCACCGCGGACTGCGAGCCGAGCCCGTCGTGGACAAACTCGAAGGTCGTCCGGGTGTAGTAGTCGAGGCCGCGGACCAGCCGGTCGTCGTCCTCGAAGGCCACACCCGCCTCGGCGAGGAGTTCACGGACCTCCTTGTGGTACGCCCGGCAGGCGTCGCACAGGTAGTCCGCGAGCACCGGCGCCCCGGTGAGCTGCCGCTTGACCTCGGCGCGCTTGTCGTCGAGTACCCGCAGCGGGTTGATCTCGATCCGGCCGCGGGTCTCCTCGTCGAGGTCGAGTCCGCGCAGGAAGCCCTGGAGGGCGTCCCGGTAGACGGGGCGGCACTCCTTGTCGCCGAGGCTGTTGAGCAGGATCCGGAAGTGGCGCAGCCCGAGGGAGCGGTACGCCTGGTCCGCCAGGATGATCAGCTCGGCGTCGAGCGCCGGGTCCTCGGCGCCGATGGCCTCGGCACCGACCTGGGAGAAGTGGCGGTAGCGGCCCGCCTGGGGGCGCTCGTAGCGGTAGTACGAGCCCGAGTACCAGAGCTTGACCGGCAGGGCGCCCTGCTTGTGGAGGTTGGCCTCCAGCGCCGCGCGCAGCACGGACGCGGTGCCCTCGGGGCGCAGCGCGAGCCGGCTGCCGCCCTTGGTGGTGAGGGTGTACATCTCCTTGGTGACGATGTCGGTGGACTCACCGACACCGCGGGCGAACAGGTCGACGTCCTCGAAGCCCGGGGTCTCGACATAGCCGTAGCCCGAGTCGCGCAGCGGCGCGGCGATCGCCTCGCGGACGGCGAGGAAGGTCGCGGAGGCGGGCGGCAGGAGGTCGTAGGTGCCCTTGGGGGCCTGGAAAGTACTCACGGCAGGTCTCTCGTCACATTCCTCGTCGGGGAGCGTCGGAGCTCCCCCGGCCGGCCGCCACCTCGCGCAGATACGGGTTGGTGGCGCGCTCGCGGCCGATGGTCGTCTGGGGACCGTGTCCGGACAGCACCACGGTCGAGTCGTCGAGCGGCAGGCAGACGCGTGCCAGCGATTCGATCATCTCGGCGTGGTCGCCACCGGGCAGGTCGGTGCGTCCGATGGAGCCGGCGAAGAGCAGGTCGCCCGAGAAGAACACCGGCGGTACGTCACCGGCGTCGGGCAGCCCGAAGGTCACCGACCCCTTGGTATGGCCGGGCGCGTGCGACACGGTCAGTTCGAGCCCCGCCAGGTTCAGCACCGAGCCGTCGGTCAGCTCGTGCACGTCGGACGGCTCACCCACGGTCAGCTCGCCCATGAGCTGGGCGCCGAAGGCGCGGCCCAGGGCCTTCTCCGGGTCGCTCATCATGTACCGGTCGGCGGGGTGGATCCAGGCGGGCACGTCGTGCGCGCCGCAGACCGGGACCACCGAGGCGACATGGTCGATATGGCCGTGGGTGAGGACGACGGCGACGGGCTTCAGCCGGTGCTTGGCGACGGCCTCGGCGACACCGTCGGCGGCCTGGTGGCCGGGGTCGATGATCACGCATTCCTCCCCGGCGGCGGGGGCGACCAGATAGCAGTTGGTCCCCCAGGCCCCGGCGGGGAACCCGGCAATAAGCACGTTCGTCCTCGTTGGGTGATCGGCCGACTGTCCGGCGCGGCACGGGCGACGCGGAATCGCGACAGGTCAGAGCCTACCGGCCCTGCTGCTCCCACAGCCAACCCGTATACGGTACGGGCACGCGCGACGGACCGGCGCGTGCGTACGGTGGGACGAACGGGGCCCACGGCGCGTCCGGCACGACACGATAACCCCAGCACACCAGGAACCCAGGACCCGCGGTACCCATCGACACCAGGGGTCCCGCGCATGGAGAAGGAGCGGACTCGGTGGTCAGCAGCGATCAGCGGCGGCGGCAGCTCGCCCGGGAGAAGTTCGAGCGTCAGCAGCAGCGCCGTGCGGCGGCCCGCAGACGGCGACAGACGACCGTGGCGATCGCCGCGCTCGTGGTTTTGGTCCTCGTCGGCGGGGCGATCGCGGCGGCGACGATCGTGGACGGCAAGGACGACAAGGAGAAGCAGACCGTGGTCGGGGACCGGCCCACCCCGTCGCAGACGGCGTCCAAGCCGCCGCCGGAGGAGCCCAAGGTGCCGGAGCCGAAGATGGCGATCGACGCCAAGTCTCCGTACACGATGGCGTTCAGGACCAGCCAGGGCACGGTCTCCATCGGGATGGAGGCGGCGAAGACGCCCCGGACCGTGAACTCTTTCAAGGCGCTCGCCGACAAGGGCTACTTCGACGGGACCAAGTGCCACCGGCTGACCACGGAGGGCATCTTCGTCCTCCAGTGCGGCGACCCCAAGGGCGACGGCACCGGCGGGCCCGGCTACAACATCCCGGACGAGAATCTGACGGCTCTCGGCAAGGCGGGCGCGGACGGCACCGTGGTCTTCCCGGCCGGGACGGTCGCCATGGCCAACACGGGCCAGCCGAACTCCGGCGGCAGCCAGTTCTTCCTGGTCTACAAGGAGACCAAGCTCCCGCCCACGTACACGCCCTTCGGGAAGATGGACGCGGCCGGGCTGAAGGCGGTCCAGAAGGTCGCCGCGGCCGGCGTCGCGGGCGACGCGAAGGACGGCGCCCCGAAGTCGGCGGTCACCGTGGAGAAAGCGACCGTGAGCAAGGGGTGATCGTCCGGCCCCGGTCCGCGCCGGGGCGGTCTCCCGGCGCGGACCGGGGAAATGTGTGGGCGCCGAGTGCGGACAGCCGGGCGACCGGTCGCCTAGATTGGCGTTGTGCAGGGCGGGCGCGGCTCGCCCCTGGAAACTGTGGACGATGCCCGGGGTGACCCTCGGTGGGCATCAGGTGGAGGAGGCGCTGTGAGCAGCGACCCGTGGGGCCGTGTCGACGAGACGGGCACCGTGTACGTGCGTACAGCCGACGGCGAGAAGGTCGTCGGATCGTGGCAGGCCGGGACCCCCGAGGAGGCCCTCGCCTATTTCGAGCGCAAGTACGAGGGTTTGGTGGTCGAGATCGGTCTCCTCGAGAAGCGGGTGAAGACCACCGACCTGTCGGCCAAGGACGCCCAGACGGCCATCGACCATCTGCGGCAGCAGGTGAACGAGCACCACGCCGTGGGTGACCTCGAAGCGCTGGGCAAGCGCCTCGACGGCCTCGTCGAGACGGTCGACCGGCGCCGCGAGGAGCGCAAGGTCCAGCGGGCGAAGCAGCACGACGAGGCCCGCCGGGCCAAGGAGGAGCTGGTCGCCGAGGCCGAGGAGCTGGCCCAGAGCGAGCAGTGGCGCTCCGCGGGCGAGCGGCTGCGGTCCCTGGTCGACACCTGGAAGGGCCTGCCCCGGCTCGACCGGAAGTCGGACGACGAGCTGTGGCACCGCTTCTCCCACGCCCGCTCGGCCTTCTCCAAGCGCCGCAAGGCGCACTTCGCGTCCCTCGACGCCCAGCGCGAGGAGGCCCGCAAGGCCAAGGAGAAGCTGGTCGTCGAGGCCGAGGCGCTCTCCAACTCCACCGACTGGGGTGCCACGGCGGCCCGTTACCGTGAGCTGATGGCCGACTGGAAGGCGGCGGGCCGGGCGCAGCGCGAGGCCGAGGACGATCTGTGGAACCGCTTCCGCGGCGCGCAGGACGTCTTCTTCGCGGCGCGCGGCGGGGCGTTCGCGGAGCGGGACGCCGAGCAGACGGAGAACCTGAAGCTCAAGGAGGAGCTGGCGGCCGAGGCGGAGAAGCTGGTGCCGGTCGCGGACCTCAAGGCGGCGCGGGCCGCGTTCCGGGGCATCAACGAGCGCTGGGAGGCCATCGGTCACGTACCGCGGGACGCCCGGCCCCGGATCGAGGGCCGGATGCACGCGGTGGAGCGGGCGATCCAGGAGTCCGAGGAGAACGAGTGGCGCCGGACGAACCCGGAGGCGCGGGCCCGCGCCGAGGGTCTGACGGGTCAGCTCCAGGCGGCGGTGGACAAGCTCCGGGGCCAGATCGACACGGCGCGCGCCGCCGGTAACAACGCCCGGGCCGACAAGCTCACCAAGGAGCTGGAGGGCCGCCAGGCGCTTCTGGACCAGGCCCTGAAGGGCCTCCAGGAGTTCGGCGGCTAACACCCCCGCCCCACCCCACGGCCCCCGCCTTCCCCGGCGGGGGCCGCGGTCTTTTCCAAGCGCCTCGACTACGACCGTGCCCCCGCGGCTCGTACGTCGTCCGCCCCCTGTCGGTACTTGCTCGCGCAGTTCCCCGCGCCCCCAAATACCTCCACCTGACCCCGCCTTGCGCAGGCACGCCCACCAGGGCATCCAGGGGCGCGAGGAACTGCGCGAGCAACCACCCACCGGGGCGCGGGCGGCCCTCAACACCGCCCCCCACGGCCCCCGCCACCCCGGCGGGGGCCGTCTCCTTGAACAGGGCGGCCATCACGAGGCCCAGGGGCACGGGGGTCCCCGGACACCATCACCTGACCCCGCCTTGCGCAGGCACGCCCAGCAGGGCGTCCAGGGGCGCGAGGAACTGCGCGGGCAACCACGCACCGGGGCGCGGGCGGCACACGGCATGAACCCCCACGGCGCGGGCCCGGAACCCCGGACCCCAGCCGGAGGCTACGGGCGGCGGGCGGACGTCACGCGGTACACGTCGTAGACGCCCTCCACGCCCCGGACCGCCTTCAGGACGTGGCCGAGGTGCTTGGGGTCGCCCATCTCGAAGGTGAAGCGGGAGGTCGCGACCCGGTCGCGGGAGGTCTGGACGGCCGCCGACAGGATGTTGACGTGCTGGTCCGACAGCACCCGGGTGACGTCGGAGAGCAGCCGGGACCGGTCGAGCGCCTCGACCTGGATGGCGACCAGGAAGACCGACGACTGGGTGGGCGCCCATTCGACTTCCAGGATCCGCTCCGGCTGCTGCGACAGGGAGTCGACGTTCACACAGTCCGCCCGGTGGACGGAGACCCCGCTGCCGCGGGTGACGAAGCCGATGATGGGGTCGCCCGGTACCGGAGTACAGCAGCGCGCCAGCTTCACCCAGACGTCCTCGACGCCCTTGACCACGACCCCGGGGTCGGCGTTCGAGCGCCGCTTGCCCCGCTTGGAGCGCGACGGCGGCGCGGACTCGTCGATGTCCTCGGTCGCGGCCTCTTCGCCGCCGAGCGCCGAGACCAGCTTCTGGACGACGCCCTGCGCGGCGACATGGCCCTCGCCGATGGCCGCGTACAGCGACGAGATGTCGGGGTAGCGCATCTCGTGCGCCAGGGTCACCAGCGAGTCGCCCGTGAGGATCCGCTGGATGGGGAGGTTCTGCTTCCGCATGGCCCGGACGATGGCGTCCTTGCCCTGCTCGATCGCCTCGTCGCGGCGCTCCTTGGAGAACCAGGCACGGATCTTGTTGCGGGCGCGGGGCGATTTGACGAAGCCCAGCCAGTCCCGGGAGGGCCCGGCGCCCTCGGCCTTGGAGGTGAAGACCTCGACCAGGTCGCCGTTGTCGAGGGTCGACTCCAGCGGGACGAGGCGCCCGTTGACGCGGGCCCCTATGGTGCGGTGGCCGACCTCGGTATGGACCGCGTAGGCGAAGTCGACGGGGGTGGCGCCGGCGGGCAACGCTATGACATCGCCCTTGGGTGTGAAGACGAAGACCTCGTTGCGGGAGAGGTCGAAGCGGAGGGACTCCAGGAACTCCGAGGGGTCCTCGGTCTCCTTCTGCCAGTCCAGCAACTGGCGCAGCCACGCCATGTCGTTGAGGTGGTCGTCCTTGCCGGTCTTCTTGGGGACGTCGGTCCGCACCTTGGAGGCCCCGGCGACGGCCTCCTGCTTGTACTTCCAGTGCGCGGCGATGCCGTACTCGGCCCGCCGGTGCATGTCGAAGGTGCGGATCTGGAGTTCGACGGGCTTGCCGTTGGGTCCGATGACCGTCGTATGCAGCGACTGGTACATATTGAACTTCGGCATCGCGATGTAGTCCTTGAACCGGCCGGGGACCGGATTCCATCGCGCGTGGACCGTGCCGAGCGCCGCGTAGCAGTCGCGGACCGTGTCGACGAGGACACGGATGCCGACCAGGTCGTAGATCTCCGCGAAGTCCCGGCCGCGGACGATCATCTTCTGGTAGACGCTGTAGTAGTGCTTGGGGCGGCCGGTGACGGTCGCCTTGATCCGGGCGGCCCGCAGATCGGACTGCACCTCGTCGGTCACTATGGCGAGGTACTCGTCCCGCTTGGGCGCGCGCTCGGCGACGAGCCGGACGATCTCGTCGTACATCTTGGGGTAGAGGATCGCGAAGGCGAGGTCCTCCAGCTCCCACTTGATGGTGTTCATGCCCAGCCGGTGGGCGAGCGGGGCGTAGATCTCCAGCGTCTCGCGGGCCTTCTTCTCCTGCTTCTCCCGCTTGAGATAGCGCATGGTGCGCATGTTGTGGAGCCGGTCCGCGAGCTTGATCACCAGGACCCGGGGGTCCTTGGCCATGGCGACGACCATCTTGCGGACGGTCTCGGCCTGGGCCGCCTCGCCGAACTTCACCTTGTCGAGCTTGGTGACGCCGTCGACGAGCAGGGCGACCTGGTCGCCGAAGTCGCGGCGCAGGGTGTCGAGCCCGTACTCGGTGTCCTCGACGGTGTCGTGCAGCAGCCCCGCCATCAGGGTCGCCGGGTCCATGCCCAACTCGGCCAGGATGGTGGTGACGGCCAGTGGATGGGTGATGTACGGATCGCCGCTCTTGCGCTTCTGGCCGCGGTGCCAGCGCTCGGCGACCTGGTACGCCTTCTCGATCTGGCGGAGCGTGGCGGTCTCGATCTTGGCGTCGTTGCCGCGGACGATCCGCAGCAGCGGCTCCAGGACCGGGTTGTACGGCGAGGACCGCTGGACGCCCAGCCGGGCGAGCCGGGCCCTGACCCGGTTGGAGGAGCCGCCGGAGCGCGCCGATGACGCGGCCGGAGGCGCGGGCCGGTTCGCGGGCGCCGGGCCGCGACGGCCGGCCTGGGGGGCGGCGGAGCGTACCGCAGCGCCCGGGGCCGGATTCGTACCACCGCCGAGCGGGCGGGCGGGCGTCGTCCGCCCGGGGCGCCCCTCGGGCGTCGGCTCGGGCGCGGCGGCTGGCGCCGCGGCCCTGTCGGCCTTCTGGCCGGGCTGTGCGGCGGCGGGACGGGCCTCGTCTGGCAAGAGCGCTCCTCGTGCGGTCCGGGTCCCCCGGGACTGGTCCGGAGAGCCCATCGTATCCACCCGGCCGATCCAATGCCCCCGAGGCTGAAAACAGACCCCCGGAGCCCGGCATTCCCGGGCTTCGGGGGTCTGGTGGTAACAGGGTGCTCGATGGTGCGTGCCGGGCCCGGTCAGAGGGCGAGCAGCGCCTCCACAGGGGCGCCGCCGAGTACCGGTTCCAGCCGGTCCCGGCCGCCGAGGAAGCCCAGCTCCATCAGGACGGCGACCCCCGCGACCCGCGCGCCGCCGCGGCGGATCAGCTCCGCCGCCGCGCCCGCCGTACCACCGGTGGCGAGGACGTCGTCGATCACCATGACCCGGTCCTCCGGGCACAGGTCCTCGGCGTGGATCTCGATCTCGGCGCTGCCGTATTCGAGGTCGTACGTCTGGGAGAGCGTCGCACCGGGCAGCTTGCCCGCCTTGCGCACAGGGACGAAGCCGAGCCCGGCCCGGACCGCGACGGGCGCGGCCAGGATGAAGCCCCGGGCCTCCAGGCCGACGATCTTGGTCGCCCCGTGCCGGACGCACAGCCCGGCCAGTACGTCGGTCAGCGCCGTGAAGGCCGCCGGGTCCGCGAGCAGCGGGGTGATGTCCTTGAACACCACTCCGGGCTGGGGATAGTCGCTCACATCACGGATCCGGCTGAGCAGCAGCTCCCGGATGTCGCCGGACACGGCGGTCACCGCCGTCTGCCCGACGACCGGCCGCGGCCGCGCTGGCCGACCACTCCGGACGCCCCGGCGGCGGTGGCCTCCGGGTCGCCGGGGGCCGCGCCCCGCGGTTCGTCGTCCGCCCCGTCGGGGCCTTCGGAACCGGCGTCGCCGGACTCCTCGGGCTCGTGCTCACCCTTGGCGCGCTTGGCGAGGACCCGCTTGCGCAGGGCCTTCATCTGCGGCTCGCGCTCCTTGAGGTCGGCGACCAGCGGGGTGGCGATGAAGATCGAGGAGTACGCGCCGGCCGCGAGGCCGACGAAGAGCGAGAGCGAGATGTCGTTCAGCATGCCGGCGCCGAGGACGCCGCCGCCGATGAAGAGCAGACCGGCGACCGGGAGCAGGGCCACGACGGTGGTGTTGATCGAGCGGACCAGGGTGCTGTTGAGGCTGCGGTTGGCCAGCTCGCTGTAGGTGAAGCGGTTCTGTTTGGTGATCCCCTTTCCGCCCTCCTTGAGACCGTCGAAGACGACGACGGTGTCGTAGAGGGAGTAGCCGAGGATCGTGAGTAGACCGATCACCGTACCCGGGGTGACCTCGAAGCCGACGAGTGCGTACACACCGACGGTGATCGTCAGGTCGTGGATCAGGGCGATCAACGCGGCCAGCGCCATTCTCCACTCGAAGGCGATCGCCAGATAGATCACCACCAGGACCATGAAGATGGCCAGACCGGTCCATGCCTTGTTGGCGATCTGCTTGCCCCAGCTGGGGCCGACCAGCTCGGCGCCGATCTTGTCGGCGTCCAGCTTGAGATCCCGGGCCAGATCGCTCTTGACCTGGGCGGCCTGGTCGGTGTTGAGCTGGGCGACCTGGATCCGGAGGGTGTCGTTGCCCAGCTTCTGGACGATGGCCGGGTGGCCGGACGCCTCCTCCGCGTACTCACGGGCGTCGGCGACGGACACCTTGGTGCTCGGGGTGGTGAAGACGGCACCGCCCTTGAACTCGATGCCCATGTTCAGGCCGCGGATCGCCACGCCCGCGATGGCCGCGATGGTGATCAGGATGGAGACGCCGTACCAGAACTTGCGGTGGCGGACGAAGTCGTAGCCGATCTCGCCGCGGTAGAGCCTGGCGCCGATGGTGCCGAGACGCGACATGCTCACGCCTCCTTCGGGTCGGTGGGGGCGGTGATCCGGCGGGTGCGGCGCAGCGGCGGCTTGGCGCCGAGGCGCTCCGGGTCGAGCCCGGACCAGGGGTGTCCGTTGCCGAAGAACTTGGTCCGCGCCAGCAGGGTCATCAGCGGCTTGGTGAAGAGGAAGACCACGACGACGTCGAGCAGGGTGGTCAGACCCAGGGTGAAGGCGAAGCCCTGCACCTTGCCGACGGTGACGAAGAAGAGCACCGCCGCCGCGAGGAAGGAGACGAAGTCGGAGACGAGGATGGTGCGCCGGGCGCGTGGCCAGCCCCGCTCGACGGCGGGACGCAGGGTGCGGCCCTCGCGGATCTCGTCCCTTATCCGTTCGAAGTACACGATGAACGAGTCGGCGGTGATACCGATGGCCACGATGGCACCGCAGACGGCCGGGAGGTTCAGCGCGAAGCCGATGGCCGGGCCCAGCAGTGACATCAGGGTGTAGGTGAGGGCCGCGGAGACCAGCAGGCTGAGGATGGCGATCAGCGACAGGCCGCGGTAGTAGACCACCAGGTAGATGATGACGAGCGCGAGGCCGATGGCGCCCGCGATCATGCCGGCCCGCAGCTGCTCGCCGCCGAGGGCGGCGCTGACGGTGTCGACGCTCTGCTCCTCGAAGCTGAGCGGCAGGGCACCGTAGGAGAGAATGTTGCCCAGGTTCTGGGCGGACTCCTGGTTGAAGCTGCCGGAGATCTCGGCGTTGGCGCTGAGGGTGGTCTCGACGCTGGGGGCGGACATCACCTCGCCGTCGAGCACGATCGCGAACTGGTTCAGCGGCGGCTGCTGCTGGGAGAGCTTGGACGTGATCTTCTCGAACTTCTTCGAGCCGGACTTGGTGAAGTCCATGGTCACGATCCACATGCCGCGCTGGGGGTCCAGCTGGCCCTTGGCCTCGTCGACGTCCTTGCCGTTCACCTCGGCGGGGCCGAGGATGTACTTCTCCCACTGCTTGGCACTGTTCTTGCCACAGGCGACGATCGTCTCTTCGGGCTTGACGTTCTCGCTGATGGCGGTGCGGGCCTTGGGGTCCTGGCAGTTCAGCGTCGCGAAGCGCTGCTCGATGTCGGAGACGGCCGGGTCCGGGGTCTTCGCGTCACCGGGCTTGTCGGCGGGCTTGTCGGCGGTTTTACCGGAGGCGTCCGGGGAGCCGGAAGCGCCCGGGGACGGCGCCTTCAGGCCCTCGGTGAGCGCCCGGCCCTGAGCGGTGGCCTTGTCGCTGGGCTTCGTGGAGGACTCGGCCTTGTCACCGGCGGGCTTCTCCTTGTCGCCGGTACCGGCGGAGGCGGAGCCGCTCGGCGAGGGCTTCGGGGTCTCCGGCGCCACCGGGCCTCCGGCGGCGACGTTCAGCACCGGTCGGAAGTAGAGCTGAGCGGTCGTGCCGACCTGCTTGCGGGCCTCTTCGGCGTCGGTCCCCTTGGGGATGTTGACGACGATGTTGGACTCGCCCTGCGTCTGGACCTCGGCTTCGGAGACACCGAGACCGTTGACACGGCGTTCGATGATCCCGACCGCCGTGTTCATATTGGTCTCGTTGACGGCGCTTTCCTTGCCGGGCTGCGCCTTGGCCTTCAGCGTGATCGACGTACCGCCGGCGAGGTCGATGCCCAGCCGCGGCGTGGTGTGCCCCGACCAGAACATGCCACCGGCGAGCGCGGCCATGACGATCAACATGAAGACCAGGGTGCGTCCTGGCTTTCCCTGAGCCCCCGTGGGCCTTCGGCCCCTCTTCGGTGCTGCCACCTTCTCGATTCTCCCTGTCCAACCGTCCCGCGCCGGGTGTGCGACGGGGCGGCCACGAAGTGTTGTGGGGCCCAGCCCCCGCAGAAGTCAACACGATCAGGGGACCGCCGGGCACCCTCTTGTGCCCGGCGGTCCCCGTGATGGCTACTTCTCGCCGTCCGCCTTCGCGTCGGCGCCCTTTTCGGCCTTGTCAGCGGCGTCGGCCTGCTCGGTCTTGTCGGCGGCGTCGGCCTTCCCGGACGGCGCGGCGTCCTTCGGCTCACCGGAGGCGGCGTCGGCGGCTTCGTCGCCGCCGTCGGCCTTCTTGCCGAGGTCGATCTTGCCCTCGGGCTTCTCCTCCGGCGCCTCCTCGGCGGCCTCCGTCAGCGACGAGGCGTCGTCCGGGACGGCCGGAAGCTCCTCGTCGGGCTCGTCACCGTGGACGATCTGGTTGTACTCCTCGTCCGAGAGGACCGCGCCGATGGCGTTCTTGGCGTATACCGCGTACACGCCGGGAGCGACCTCGAGCAGCACGGTTTCGTCGTGGAGCTCCTTGACGGTGGCGTACATGCCTCCGATCGTCCGCACCCCGGTGCCGGGGTGCATGTTGTCGCGCATCTGCGCCGCCGCCTGCTGCTTCTTCTTGGCGGAGCGGGTCATCAGGAACATGGCCCCGATGAGCACGATGAAGGGGAGGAAAGTCAGGAGACTCACGGGACGAAACTTCCTTCACACGACCGCACAGCGTGAGGCGGCCTTATCTGCGGGGGTGGGCGCGCCGACCTGAGAAGGGCGGCATCGGCGGAGTCTAGGCGAGTCCGCATCATTGGAACAACGCCCAGCATCCCACCGTAGTTCCTGGCAGCGGGAGTATCCGCGCCGTCACGCCCCGAACAAGCCCTGTTGTCCGCTTGCGCCCGGTGCCTGGGCGGGCGGGGTGAGCCCCAGGTGCGCCCAGGCCGCGGGGGTGGCGATCCGGCCCCGGGGCGTACGGGCGAGCAGTCCCTCCCGGACCAGGAAGGGCTCGGCGACCTCCTCGACGGTCTCGCGCTCCTCCCCCACGGCCACCGCCAGGGTGGAGAGCCCCACCGGGCCGCCGCCGAAGAGCTTGAGCAGGGCGCGCAGCACGGCCCGGTCGAGCCGGTCGAGGCCGCGGCCGTCGACCTCGTACACCCCGAGGGCGGCGGCGGCGATCGTCCGGTTGATCACGCCGTCCGCCTTGACCTGGGCGTAGTCCCGGACCCTGCGCAGCAGCCGGTTCGCGATCCGGGGCGTGCCCCGGGAGCGCCCGGCGATCTCGGCCGCGCCCTCGGTGTCGATCTCCACATCGAGCAATTGGGCCGAACGGTGGACGACGCGCTCCAGCTCGGCGGGGTCGTAGAACTCCATATGGGCCGTGAAGCCGAAGCGGTCGCGCAGCGGGGGCGGCAGCAGTCCGGCCCGGGTGGTGGCGCCGACCAGGGTGAAGGGCGGCAGCTCCAGCGGGATGGCGGTGGCGCCCGGGCCCTTGCCGACGATCACGTCGACCCGGAAGTCCTCCATCGCCATGTAGAGCATCTCCTCGGCGGGCCGGGACATCCGGTGGATCTCGTCGAGGAAGAGGACCTCGCCCTCCTGGAGGGAGGACAGTATGGCCGCGAGATCGCCCGCGTGCTGGATCGCGGGCCCGGAGGTGATCCGGATCGGGGCCTGCATCTCGGCGGCGATGATCATGGACAGGGTGGTCTTCCCGAGGCCGGGGGCGCCCGACAGCAGCACGTGGTCGGCGGTGGCGCCGCGGGCGCGGGCGGCCGTCAGGACCAGGTCGAGCTGCTCCCGTACCCGCTCCTGGCCGACGAACTCGTCCAGCGACTTCGGCCGCAGGGCCGCCTCGACGGCCTGGTCCTCCCCGTCGGCGGACGCGCCGACGAGCCGTCCGTCGTCGGCCGGGTCCGGATCGGCGGGGGCCGGGTACTCCCGGTCGCCGTCGTCGGCGGGGCTGTCGTACCGGTTCACAGGAGGTGTGCCTCGTGTCGTCGGGCGGCGCGGGGCCGCGGTGGGGCGGGCGGGTGACCGGTCGGCGGTCCCGGCCGGGGCTCAGCGGGGGCCGGTCACCGGGTGCGGTTCAGGGTCTGGAGCGCGGCCTTCAGCAGGGTGCCCACGGCGGGCCGCTCACCGGCGGCCTCCGCCTGCGGGGTGACGGCCGCCACCGCGTCGTCGGCCTCCCGGGAGGCGTAGCCGAGGCCGATGAGGGCGGCGTGCAGCTGATCGCGCCAGGCCGGGGCGGACGCGACGGCGCCGGGGGCGGCGCCGACCGGGCCCAGCGGGGCGCCGAGCCGGTCCTTCAGCTCCAGCAGCAGCTTCTGGGCGCCCTTCTTGCCGATCCCGGGGACGGCGGTCAGCGCCTTCTCGTCGCCGGTCGCCACCGCGCGCCGCAGGGCGTCGGGCGCGTGGACCGCGAGCATGGCCTGGGCGAGCCGGGGGCCGACCCCGCTCGCGGTCTGGAGCAGCTCGAACACCTGGCGCTCGTCCTCGTCGGCGAAGCCGTAGAGGGTGAGGGAGTCCTCCCGGACGACGAGGGACGTGGCCAGGGTCGCCTCCTGGCCGATCCGGAGCCGGGAGAGCGTGTCGGGGGTGCACTGGAGGGCCATGCCGACCCCGCCGACCTCGACCACCGCGGTGGTGGGGGCGAGCGCGGCGACCTCGCCGCGGACAAAGGCGATCATGCGGTACGGCCTTTCGGGGGTCGGGCTGACGGAGCGGGGGCGCGGTGGCGGGCGACGGCCTCCTGGAGACGGTTCTGCGCGGGGCTGCGCCAGATATGGCAGATGGCGAGCGCCAGGGCGTCCGCCGCGTCGGCCGGGCGGGGCGGCTCCGAGAGCCGCAGCAGCCGGGTCACCATGGCACCGACCTGGGCCTTGTCGGCCCGTCCCGAGCCGGTGACGGCCGCCTTGACCTCACTCGGGGTGTGCAGGACGACGGGGATGCCGCGCCGGGCGGCGCAGAGCATGGCGACGGCGCTGGCCTGGGCGGTGCCCATCACCGTACGGACGTTGTGCTGGCTGAAGACCCGTTCGACGGCGACCCGTTCGGGGCGGTACTCGTCGAGCCAGCTCTCGACGCCCTCCTCGACGGCGACCAGCCGGCGGGCGAGGTCGGCGTCGGGCGAGGTCCGTACGACCCCGACACCGATCATGGTCAGCGGGCGGCCCGCGACACCGTCGACCACCCCCACGCCGCACCGGGTCAGCCCCGGGTCGACCCCCAGCACTCGCACGCCGCCGCCTCCTTCGGTCATCTGTTTGTGCAGGCTATCGGGCGCCACCGACAACGGACGCGAAGAAGGGCGGGCCGAAGGGTGTTTCCCCCTTCGGCCCGCCCTGTCGCGGCCTGTTCAGGCGTCGACCTTCTCCATGATCTCGTCGGAGACGTCGAAGTTGGCGAAGACGTTCTGGACGTCGTCGCTGTCCTCCAGCGCGTCGATCAGCTTGAAGATCTTCCGCGCGCCCTCCTCGTCCAGCTCGACCTGCATGGTCGGGACGAAGTTGGCCTCGGCGGAGTCGTAGTCGATGCCCTGCTCCTGGAGCGCCGTACGGACCGCGACCAGGTCGGTGGCCTCGCTCAGCACCTCGAAGGACTCACCGAGGTCGTTGACCTCCTCGGCGCCCGCGTCCAGCACGGCGCCCAGGACGTCGTCCTCGGTCAGCTCGCCCTTGGGGACGATCACGACGCCCTTGCGGTTGAAGAGGTACGAGACGGAGCCCGGGTCGGCCATGGAGCCGCCATTGCGGGTCATCGCGACCCGGACGTCGGACGCGGCGCGGTTGCGGTTGTCGGTGAGGCACTCGATGAGCACCGCGACCCCGTTGGGGCCGTAGCCCTCGTACATGATCGTCTCGTAGTCCGCGCCGCCCGCCTCCAGGCCGGCGCCGCGCTTGACCGCGGAGTCGATGTTCTTGTTCGGCACCGACTGCTTCTTGGCCTTCTGGATGGCGTCGAAGAGGGTCGGGTTGCCTTCGATGTCGGCGCCGCCCATCCGGGCCGCGACCTCGACGTTCTTGATGAGCTTCGCGAAGAGTTTGCCGCGCTTGGCGTCGATCACGGCCTTCTTGTGCTTCGTCGTAGCCCATTTAGAGTGGCCGGACATCTGCCTGTCTCCTTCGCGTTACCCAGTGCTGCCGCGTTGCCGCTGTGCTCGGACCGCCGATCCTACCGGGACCGGATCACCCGGCGGCGCGCACCATGTCCACGAACAGACCGTGGACCCGGTGATCGCCGGTCAGCTCCGGGTGGAAGGAGGTCGCGAGCGCGTTGCCCTGGCGTACGGCGACGATATGACCGTCGTACTCGGCGACGACCTCCACGGCCGCGCCCACGGACTCCACCCACGGCGCGCGGATGAAGACCCCGTCCACCGGGCCCGCGATCCCGGCGACGTCGACCGCCGCCTCGAAGGACTCGTTCTGGCGGCCGAAGGCGTTACGGCGGACGATCATGTCGATGCCGCCGATGGTCTCCTGGCCCGAACGCGGGTCGAGGATCTTGTCCGCGAGCAGGATGAGACCGGCGCAGGTGCCGTAGACCGGCATTCCCGAGCGGACCCGCTCCCGCAGCGGCTCCATCATCCCGAAGAGGCCCGCCAGCTTGGACATCGTGGTGGACTCGCCGCCGGGGACGACGAGGGCGTCGACCTCGGCCAGCTCCTCGGGCCGCCGTACGGGCCTGGCCACGGCGTCCGCCGCGGCCAGGGCGATCAGATGCTCCCGTACGTCGCCCTGGAGGGCGAGGACACCGATCAGCGGGGTGGTCACTACCAGCCCCGGTTCGCGTAGCGCTCGGCCTCGGGCAGGGTGTCGCAGTTGATGCCGACCATGGCCTCGCCCAGGTTCCGGGAGGCGTCCGCGACGACCTTCGGGTCGTCGTAGAAGGTGGTGGCCTTCACGATCGCGGCGGCGCGCTTCGCCGGGTCCCCGGACTTGAAGATCCCGGAGCCGACGAAGACGCCCTCGGCACCGAGCTGGCGCATCAGCGCGGCGTCGGCGGGGGTGGCGACACCACCGGCGGAGAACAGCACGACCGGCAGCTTGCCCAGCTCGGCGACCTCCCGCACCAGCTCGTACGGGGCACGCAGCTCCTTCGCCGCGGCGTACAGCTCGTTGTTGTCGAAGCCGCGGAGCCTCGCGATCTCGTTCTTGATCTGCCGCAGATGGCGCACGGCCTCCACGACGTTGCCGGTGCCGGCCTCGCCCTTGGAGCGGATCATCGCGGCGCCCTCGGCGATCCGGCGCAGCGCCTCGCCCAGGTTGGTGGCACCGCAGACGAACGGCGTCGTGAAGGCCCACTTGTCGGAGTGGTTGACCTCGTCGGCGGGGGTCAGCACCTCGGACTCGTCGATGTAGTCGACACCGAGGGACTGGAGCACCTGGGCCTCGACGAAGTGGCCGATCCGGGACTTGGCCATGACGGGGATGGAGACCGCCTCGATGATCTCCTCGATCATGTTGGGGTCGGACATCCGGGCCACCCCGCCGTCCTTGCGGATATCGGCGGGTACCCGCTCGAGGGCCATGACGGCGACGGCGCCCGCGTCCTCGGCGATCTTCGCCTGCTCGGCGTCGACCACGTCCATGATGACGCCGCCCTTGAGCTGCTCGGCCATGCCGCGCTTCACGCGGGCGGTGCCGGTCGCGGGAGCGTCGGACTGCGGGGTGCTGGAGAGCGTGCTGGACACGGGGACCTCACTCGATGACGGTTGCTGCGGCGGTGCGGCCGATGACGGCCGCGACACCGATGGAACAACCACACATCGGGCCGCGACAAGGGCCAATGAACAGCCGGTGGATCGTTTTGGCTGGTCACGAGGGAAGGCCGCGGGCTTCGAGGGGCCGGTTTCCCGCGGGTGGCTCTTTTCGCCCCATGGCGCGGTGGCGGCTCGGATCAGCTGCCGGGGCGGTCCGCGAGCGCCGTGGGGGGCGTGTCGTCCATCTCGAACGCGAGGGGGAACGGGGCGTGCCCCGCCAGCCGGAACCAGCGCACCGTGCGATGGCGGCGGAGGGCGCGGGCGGCGCGTACGGCGTCGTTGTGGAACCGCCGCGCCATGGGGACCCGGCGGACGGCCTGCGCCAGCTCCGTCGCCGCCTCGTCCCCGCCGGGGACCTCGCGGACGGCCTCCACCTGCGCGGGCTCCTCGAACACCACGCGCAGCGCGGCGCTCAACTCGCTCTCCGCGACCTCCCGCTGGTCCTCCTCGGCCTGGCGGGCGGCGTGCGCGGCCTCGTAGAGGACGATCGAGGCGGCGGGATCGAGTACGCCGGACGTCGCCAGTTCCTGCGTCACCGATGCGCGCCGCAGCAACTGCGCGTCGAGGGCGGCGCGGGCGGCGTCGATCCGGGTGTGCAGGCGGTCGAGACGGCCGGCGGTCCAGCTGAGGTAGAGCCCGACGGCGACGAGCGCCACGAGAATCCAAATGAGCGTTGCGGTCACGCTGCGCTAGCTTAACGGGGCTCCTCGTGCCGTGGAGTCGCCCCGGAGCCGCCGCCGCCCCCACGGAGTCCCCGCCCCTCCGGGCGAGGTTGTCCTTCGTCCGCAGCCCGTCCGTGGCTTGTCGCGCAGTTCCCCGCGCCCCTGACCACCCCACCTGACCCGGTCGCCCAGCCGAGGGCTTCTAGGGGCGCGAGGAACTGCGCGAGCAACCACCCACCGGGGCGCGGTCCGAAGAACACCCGTGGACGCCGGACGCGTCCGGTCCAGGGTCCCGGGCCGCCCGGGAGAGGCGCGCCCCGAGCGGGCTCGGGACCCTAGCGGGAGGCGACGCGGCGGGAGAGGCCCAGGCGGGTGCGGAGCCCCGGGCGGTCGTCCGTGGCCACGGAGGCCGCGCCCGCGGTCACCGTCTCGTACACCCCGAGGATGTCCGCCCCGACGGTGGACCAGTCGAAGCGGCGGACATGGGCCAGGCCCCGTTCCCGCAGCTCCGCGCGGCGGCCCTGGTCGCCGAGGAGCCGGATCGCGGCGTCGGCCAGCGCGTCGGAGTCCTCGTTGGCGAAGAGTTCGCCCGCCGCGCCCTGGTCGAGTACCTGGGCGAAGGCGTCGAGGTCGGCGGCGAGTACCGGCGCTCCCGCCGACATCGCCTCGACGAGGATGATGCCGAAGCTCTCGCCCCCGGTGTTGGGTGCCACGTACACATCGACGCTCCGCAGCAGCCGTGCCTTGTCCTCGTCGCCGACCATGCCGAGGAACTCGACCCGGGAGCGGAGCTCCGGCGGCAGGGACGCCACCGCCTCCTTCTCGTCGCCCCGCCCGGCGACGAGCAGCCGGGTCCCGGGGCGGGCTTCGAGGATCCTGGGGAGCGCCTTCATCAGGACGGGCAGGCCCTTGCGGGGTTCGTCGATCCGGCCGATGAAGCCGAGGACGCCGCCGTGCGGGCCGCCCTGCCATTCCGGGCGCGGCTCGGCGCGTTCGAAGAAGGAGACGTCGACGCCGTTGGGGATGACGACGGCGTCGCCCCCGAGGTGTTCCACCAGGGTGCGCCGGGCGTACTCGCTGACCGCGATCCGCGCGCTGATCTTCTCCAGGGCGGGCTGGAGGATCGGATACGCGGCGATCATGGCGCGGGATCGCGGGTTCGAGGTGTGGAAGGTGGCCACGATGGGGCCCTGCGCGGCCCAGCAGGCGAGGAGACCGAGCGACGGCGAGGTCGGCTCATGGATGTGGATCACGTCGAAGGTGCCGTCGTGGAGCCAGCGCCTGACCCGGGCCGCCGACAGGAAACCGAAGTTGAGGCGGGCGACGGAGCCGTTGTACGGGACGGGTACGGCCCGCCCGGCGGAGACGGCGTACGGCGGCAGCGGGGTGTCGTCGTCGGCGGGGGCGAGGACGGAGACCTCGTGGCCGAGCCGGATGAGATGCTCGGCCAGATCGCGGATGTGGAACTGGACGCCGCCGGGGACGTCCCAGGAGTACGGGCAGACGATGCCGATCCTCATACCGCGCCGACCTCCCGGGGCTCCAGGTCCGCCACCCACAGCCGTTGCAGCATGTGCCAGTCCTCCGGGTGCTCGGCGATGCCCGCGGCGAACACGTCCGCCAGGGCCTGTGTCATGGCGGACGCCTTCTCGGCGCGGGTCCCCGAGTCCGGCACCTCGACCGGCGGGTGGACCCGGCCGTGCATCACGGCGTCGTCCTCGTACCAGAGCGTCACGGGGAGCAGCAGGGCCCCGGTGTGCTGGGCCAGCAGCGCCGGGCCCGCGGGCATCCGCGCGGTCTCCCCGAAGTAGTCGACCCCGACACCCGAGGACGACAGATCGCGGTCGGCGACCAGGCAGACGAGTCCGCCGTCCCGCAGCCGCCGGGCGAGGGTGCCGAAGGCGGAGCCGCCCGCGTGCGGGAGGACCTCCATGCCGAGGCTCTCGCGGTAGGCCACGAAGCGGTCGTAGAGGGACTCCGGTTTCAGCCGTTCGGCGACGGTGGTGAAGGGGGTCCCGAGGACGCGGGTGACCCAGACGCCCGCCAGGTCCCAGTTCGCGAGGTGCGGCAGGGCGAGGATCGCGCCCCGGTCGGCGGCGATCGCGTCGGTCAGCCGGTGGACGTCGTGGATGTGGACCGCGCCGCGGACCTTCTCCGTGCTCCACGCGGGCAGCCGGAAGGACTCCATCCAGTACCGCATGTACGAGCGCATGCCGGCCTTGGACAGTTCGGCGAGCCGCCCGGGCCCGGCGTCGGGGACGACACGCGCCAGATTGGCCTCCAGCCGCAGTATCGCGGGGCCGCGCCGCCGCCAGGCGGTGTCGGCGATGGTCCGGCCGAGCCGGGCTGCGACGGGCTCGGGGAGCTTCTGCACGGTGCTCCAGCCGAGTCCGTACATCCCGTCCACGAGCCGTTCGCGGGCGGTCGCGGGCGCTGCGCCGCTCATGCGGCCCCGGCCTCGTGGCCGGAGTCCCGGGCCGCCGCGTCCGCCTCGGCGGACTCCCGGCGTACGGTCACGACCCGCTGTCCGAGGGTGACGGCGCTGCCGACGGCGACGATCCACAGGGCGATGGGCAGCAGGATCTCGATCCCGGGCACCCCGAAGGCGGCCAGTCCGGCGAGCCCGGCGGCGACGAGGGAGATCACCAGCCGCTCGGCCCGCTCGATCAGGCCGTTCACGGCCACCGGCAGTCCGATGGCCTCGCCGCGGGCCTTGGTGTACGAGACGACCTGGCCGCTGGCGAGGCAGAAGATCGCCACGGCGCACAGGATGTTGTCGTCGCCCTTGCCCGCGTACCAGAGCGCGAAGCCGCCGAAGATGGCGCTGTCGGCGACCCGGTCGAGCGTGGAGTCGAGGAAGGCGCCCCAGCGGCTGGAGATCCCGGCCTGGCGGGCCATGTTGCCGTCGACCAGGTCGGAGAAGACGAAGAGCGTGATGACGATCGTGCCCCAGAAGAACTCGCCGCGCGGGAAGAAGACCAGCGCGCCCGCGACGACTCCGGCCGTGCCGATCAGGGTGACCGCGTCGGGCGTCACCCCTCGGCGGAGGAGAAACGCGGCGAACGGTGTGAGGACACGCGTAAAAAATGCACGCGCGTACTTGTTCAGCATGGCCTTCCCGGGGTTCGGTTCCGCCAGGCGGCCCCATCGGCCACCGGCCGCCCCATCGTAGCCACGACCGGAGCCCGGTACCGGCCGGGCGCCCGGGACGGCGGGCCCGGGGACCGCTCCTGCGCCCCTCACCCGGCGGCCGGTGCCGGATCCCACAGGCGGCCGCGCCGGGTCCTCCCAGGCCGCCGCGCGGGGTCCCCCCAGGCCGCCGGGCCGGGCCGGGTCCGACCGGTACGCGCCATCGCGGCTCCCTCCCGGCGGTCGGCGGCGCGCGACGTATGGACGCGCCCCGGCGTCGGTGGAAAGCTCGAAGGGCGACCGCGGGCACCGAGGAGCGGCTCCCTGCGACCCCTCCGAAACCCCTCCCCGGCCCTTTCAGGACCCGTTTCCCGCCCCGCCCGCGGCCCGGCACCCGCATCTCTTCCCCGCACGCCCGGCAGAGCACGACCGAAGACGGCGTACCGAAGACGGCGTACCGCGATACCGACGCATCGCTCCGATCGATCGGGAGGCAGGATTCATGGGCGACAAGGCGAACACCCATCCCGGAGCCGCCGGAAGGGCGACAACGGCCGACCGGCCCTCGTCCGTGAGGAATGTGGTGCTGGTCGGCCACAGCGGTTCGGGCAAGACGACACTGGTCGAGGCGCTGGCGCTGACCGCCGGGGCGGTGAACCGGGCGGGCCGGGTCGAGGACGGCGGCACGATCTCCGACTACGACGAGATCGAGCACCGCCAGCAGCGCTCCGTACAGCTCTCCCTCGTCCCGCTCGAATGGGACGGCTACAAGATCAATCTGCTGGACACCCCGGGGTACGCGGACTTCGTCGGTGAGCTGCGGGCCGGGCTGCGCGCGGCGGACGCGGCGCTGTTCGTGGTGTCGGCGGCGCAGGAGCCGGGCGCGATCGGCGGGTCGACCCGGGCGGTGTGGGACGAGTGCGCGGCCGTCGGGATGCCGCGGGCGATCGTCGTCACCCATCTGGAGACCGCGAGGGCCGGCTACGAGGAGCTGACCCGGGTACTGGCGGAGCTGTTCGGCGGCGACGACCCCGATGCCGTACTGCCGCTGTATCTGCCGCAGTACGGGGAGCCGGGCCCTGACGGGCACGCCCCGACCACCGGTCTCGTCGGGCTGCTGACCCGGAAGGTCTACGACTACTCCGGTGGGCACCGGGAGGAGGTCCCGCCCGACGCGGGGCAGGAGCCGCTGATCGAGGACGCCCGCAACCGGCTGATCGAGGGGATCATCGCCGAGAGCGAGGACGAGAGTCTGATGGACCGGTATCTCGCCGGTGAGGACATCGACGTCAAGACACTGATCGACGATCTGGAGAAGGGGGTCGCCCGGGGCACCTTCCATCCGGTGCTGGCCGCGGCGCCCGCCGCGGACGGGGCCCGGGAGGGCATCGGCACGGTCGAGCTGCTGGAGCTGATCACCCGGGGTTTCCCGACCCCGCTGGAGACCGAGTGTCCGCGGGTGACGTCGCCGCGGGGCGCGGTCAGGCCGCGGCCGGTGTGCGATCCGGAAGGACCGCTGGTCGCCGAGGTCGTCAAGACGTCGTCCGACCCGTATGTCGGCCGGATCTCCCTGGTCCGGGTCTTCTCCGGCACGCTGCGGCCCGATGAGACGGTGCATGTGTCGGGGGTCGCCGCGCACGGCGCGGACGGCCGGGGCCGGGAGCCGGAGGATCTGCACGAGGCGGACGAACGGGTCGGCGCGCTCTCCGTCCCGTTCGGCAAGCAGCAGCGTCCGCTGCCCCATGTCATCGCCGGTGATCTGGCGTGTGTGGCCAAACTGGGCCGGGCCGAGACGGGTGACACGCTCTCCGGCCGGGACGATCCGCTGCTGATGGAGCCCTGGGAGATGCCGGACGCGCTGCTTCCGCTGGCCGTACGGGCGCATGGCAAGGCCGATGAGGACAAGCTGTCCCAGGGGCTGAACCGGCTGGTCGCCGAGGACCCGGCGATGCGGCTCGAACAGAACCAGGACACCCGCCAGCTGGTGCTGTGGTGTCTGGGCGAGGCGCACGCCGATGTGGCGCTGGAGCGGCTGCGGACCCGGTACGGCGTCGAGGTGGACGTGATTCCGCACAAGGTGGCCCTGCGGGAGACGTTCGGCGGTCCTTCGGGGGGCCGGGGGCGCCATGTGAAGCAGTCGGGCGGCCACGGGCAGTACGCGATCTGCGAGATCGACGTCGAACCGCTGCCCGCGGGCTCGGGGTTCGAGTTCGTCGACAAGGTGGTCGGCGGCGCCGTGCCGCGGCAGTTCATCCCGTCGGTGGAGAAGGGGGTCCGCGCCCAGGCGGCGCGCGGGGTGGCGGCCGGGTATCCGCTGGTCGACATCCGGGTGACCCTGCGCGACGGCAAGGCCCACTCGGTGGACTCGTCGGACGCGGCGTTCCAGACCGCGGGCGCGCTGGCCCTGCGGGAGGCGGCGGCGGACGCCCCGATCCATCTGCTGGAGCCGGTGGCCGAGGTGGCCGTACTGGTCCCGGACGAGTACGTCGGGCCGGTCATGAGCGATCTGTCGGGGCGGCGCGGAAGAGTCGTCGGTACGGAGCAGTCCGCCGGTTCCCGGACCCTGGTCCGGGCCGAGGTGCCCGAGATCGAGATCGGGCGGTACGCGGTCGATCTGCGGTCGATCTCGCACGGCACGGGCCGGTTCAGCCGCTCGTACGCCCGGCACGAGCCGATGCCCCAGCAGATCGCGGACCGGCTCCGGGAGGAGCCCGCCGAGAACACCTAGGGCGCGCGGGGCGCGGGGCACCGGGGGTGCGCGCCGTTCGCGCGGCGCGCACCGGCGGTCCCGTCCGGGCGCGGGACTCGCTCCGCCCCGTACGCCGGCCGTGCGCCCCCGCCGGGAGCTGCGGCGACGCGGTGATACGGCGGGCACACGGCCGCGCGCCCGGCGGGGCGCGGGACCGTCCGGGCGTGCGCCCGGCGGTCCCGCCGGAGCCACCGGGCGGCGACGGGCGGCGGCGGGCGTCGTCGGATCGCTCCGGCGGGACCTGCGGGCGGATCCGGCCGTTTCCGCGCTCCCGTGACGAAGCGCCTACGCCCCGGATACGCTGAGGTGCCCAGTTCAGCAGGTGTGCGGAACAGGGCAGTTGGGAAAGGGCCGCAGCAGAGCGGCAGGCGGCGGCGACGGGGCGATGGGGGCGGCAGTGGCGGACGGATTCGACTTCTCACCCGGGGCACAGATCCCCATCCAGGGTTCGGCGGGCCAGACGGCCGCGACGAACGCCCTGGCCTCGGCCGCGTACCGCGACAGCCCGGTCGAGCAGATCCTCGACGCCAACAACGATTGGCACAAGTCGGAGGTGAAGAAGGGGAAGTTCTCCCTCTTCGAACCCAATCTCGGGGAGGCGTTCTCCCGGGCGGTGCAGGTCAGGACGCTCGGCGGTGGGCGCGGGGCGCTGATCCAGTCCTTCGGCACCGACGCCAGGACGATCGTGGAGCACTGTCTGGCGGCCACCGGGCTCCGCAAGGAGCGCGACACCAAGCTGACCGTGATCACGGCCGTATTCGGGCTGCTGTTCCTGCCCGGGATGCTGCTGTGGATGGGGGTCTTCCAGCTCCGCAGGACGCTGGCGGGGGCGCAGGACAAGAAGGCCGGGGCACTGGGCACGGTCCTGCTGGTGGGGATCGCCCTGGTGGCCGTGGTGCTGCTGATCCGGCTGCCCTTCACCGGGATCCTCGGCTGGTACGTCCGCGGGGTGATCGTCGCCCCCGTGGTGGGGTGGTTCCTGGCCAAGCGGGTCTGCGAGCGGTCGGCCGTCGATATGCGCGCCCGCTGGGACGGGCTGCTGTCGGGCGGCGGGATAGCGGCGAAGGTCCCGGAGGCCGTGCCGGGCAACCCCAACGAGACGGCCCGTGAGGAGCTGCGCCAGGGGCTGGAGAAGCTCTCCGCCGAGCAGCAGGCGAACTCGGTGTTCTACGCGGGCCCCAAGGGGATACTGGGCATGGGCACGCGCTGGGGCAGCTGGCAGATGGCCGAGGAGCTGGTGCCCAAGGAAGCGGGCAAGGAGATCAACCAGTTCCGCAGCTGGGATGTCATAAGGGCGATCCACGACCGGCTGAAGCTGCTGGAGCGCGGCCCGCTGAACTCCGGCGGCTTCCCCACCCCGGTGGTCAAGCACTGGATCGTCACACCGGTCGCGGAGGGCGCGGGCGGGGTCTCCCGGCCGGAGGGCCAGGACGTGGAGGCGTTCCAGGTCAAGCCGCACGAGATACAGCGGATCTGCAACCATGTGCAGTTCGGCGGCGGCAACCGGCACTATCTCGGGGTGCAGTTCGTCCTCTGGGACGGCCAGCTGGTGATCACCATGATGATCACGGTGACGGTGCTCCACGAGACGCTGCGGGTGGAGGTCACCGGCCATGCCCTGGGCCCGGTGCACGGCCTGTTCACCACCAAGTCGTCGCCCAAGACGAAGACCGTGAGCAAGACGATCCGGTTCTGGGAGACCCGGGACATCACACTGCCGCTGGTGGAGGCCAAGGAAGTGGTCCGGCTCGCGGTGCGCGCGCCCCTCACCTGGTATCCGCCGCTGCTGGAGTACTTCGGCGGCAAGCTGGCGCTGCCGGAGCCCTTCGGTCTGCGGCACGCCTGGGCCGAGCAGCCGTGGCGGCACCGGTTCATGGCGGACGACGCGATGCGCGCGGCGACCCCGGTTCTGCGGGTCGCCCACGCGGCGGCGCTGAAGGTGCTGGAGGAGAACGGCGTGGACACCGAGCGCTTCGGCAGCCGGTCCCTGGCGGTCAGCGGCGCGGTGCAGGACCCGGCGCCGAAGAAGGCGGATCTGTACGACGCGTAGCGTCCCGTACGACCGGAACGGATGACGGGGGGGGGGGGGGGCGGGGCCCCCCCCCCCCCCCCCAGAGACCGCCGCGGGGAGGCCGGGGCGCCGGCCCCCCGCCGACC
>NZ_JBHYZV010000006.1:0-12017 GCF_042753905.1 Streptomyces sp. NPDC059248
GGTACCCTCCCGGCGCCACCTGCCGGACGCATGGTCGAGGGCGCCGACCGGTGAGGCCGCGCCCACCCGGGGGTGGAGTCGAGAACTCCACCCCCGAGCTGATTTCCCGGTCCGGACCCGCTCCGTAGCATCGAAGCGACGGAAGGGGGACGTCGTGTCGACCGTGAAAGTCATGAGGTGGCCCGGGCGGGAGGCGCTGTCCGAGCTGGGGGTGCCGCGCACACAGATCGTGCTCGACGTCGTGCTGCTGGGGGCGCTCGCGACATGGGCGCTCTCCAGCGCCTACGCCTCCGGGCGTCTCCACGGCTGGTGGCTCATCTTCCCCGTGTTCGCGCTGCTGGTGGGCGGGGGCACCGGGATTCTTCTGCGCCGGACGACCCGGGATCGGAAGCTGGTGGCGTCCGCCGGGCTGATAGGCGTCCTGGGAGCCATGGGCTGGGCCTCGCACGGAGTGGGGGCGGACGTCATGGCGGCGCTGATGTGGATATCCGGGGCAGCCCTGGCGCTGGAGCGGCTGCCGCTGCTGATCGGACTTCTGGGAGCCGTGCCCCTCGCGTCGTCCTTCGCCGCTCAGGTGCCGGAGGCCGATGCGCTGGGGACCGCGATCACCATGGCGGGGATCCTGTTCGGCGGGTGCGCCCTGCGGCTCGACGCCCAGGCGCGGGGAGCGGGGTTCCGGTTGCTGGCCCAGGAGCGGGCGGCGCGGGAGGCCGAGGCGGTCTCGGCGGCGCTCGCCGAACGGGCTCGGATAGCCCGTGAGATCCACGATGTCCTCGCGCACAGCCTCTCCGCGCAGCTCGTTCATCTGGAGGCCGCGCGCATCCAGATCCAACGGGGGCCGGCGGGCGCCTTCCGCGACGAGATACTCGACCGGGTGACAGCGGCCCGGGGCATGGCCCGCAACGGTCTGGCGGAGACCCGGCAGGCACTGTCGGCGCTCCGGGGCGAGCTGACTCCGGTGGAGGAGTATCTGCGGGAGATCGCCGCGGAGGACGGGGCGGACACCCTGGTCACGGGGGAGCGGCTGGCGATGGCTCCCGAGGTCTCGCAGGCCGTTCGGCGGGTGGCACAGGAGGCGCTGACCAATGCGCGCAAACACGCTCCCGGCGGGCGGGTAAGGCTGCTGCTCGCCTATGAGGGGAGTGGGGTGCGGCTGGAGGTGCGGGACTCGGGGCCGACTGTCCACAGCGGGGAGCTGAGCCGATCGGGTTCCGGCTACGGTCTGCTGGGGATGCGGGAACGGGCGGAGTTGCTCGGCGGCACCCTGGAAGCGGGGCCCGAAGGGGCCGGGTTCGCGGTGCGGTTGAGGGTGCCGGTCTGTACCGACGACGCTCTGATGGAGCATGAGGCGCGGATCGGCGCGCCGGAAGGGGCGGGGGCGTGGAGGGTAGCGCCGGGATGGTGACGGGGGACGGGGCCGGAGTCGGGGCCGATCGGGGAGGTGGTGATGGCGGTGGTGATAGCGGTGGCGGTGGTTCGGAGACGATGCGGGTAGTTGTCGCCGATGACCAGGCCGTGGTCCGTGAGGGGATCGTGATGCTGTTGGGGCTGCTGCCGGGGATCGAGGTCGTCGGGGCGGCGAGAGACGGGGACGAGGCCGTCGCGTTGGTGGCCGGACTGGCCCCCGATGCCGTGTTGATGGATCTGCGGATGCCGCGCTGTGGCGGAGTGGAGGCGACTCGCCGGATTCGGGAGGAGTATCCCGGCACCCAGGTGGTGGTGCTGACGACCTATGCCGATGACGATTCGCTCTTTCCCGCGCTGCGGGCCGGCGCCCGGGGGTATTTGACCAAGGACGCCGGGGGCGAGGAGATCGTCCGGGCCATCCGGGATGTGGTGGCCGGGCGGGCGGGCCTCTCGCCGGAAGTGCAGCAGCGGTTGCTGGAACGGGTGACCGCGGCGCCGGAGCCCTCGGCGCCGACGTTGCCGGACGGTCTCACCGGGCGTGAGGGCGAGGTGCTGGCGCTGATCGCGGACGGGCTCAACAATACGGAGATCGCGCGACGGCTGTTCATCTCCACGGCCACGGTGAAGACCCATATCAACAACCTCTTTGCCAAAGCGGACCTCCACGACCGGGCACAGGCGGTCCGCTACGCCTACCGGACGGGGCTGGTCCGCCCCCCGGAGGCCGAGGTCCGGCCTTAGGCCGAGTCCGCAAAGGAGCGCCGTTCGGCCGTAGGGCGGGGCCCGCGGCTCTCCAGTCCGGTGGCTGGGGGTGTCCCCGGTGTGTGCGTCTCCCCCGTGCCCGAAGGGGCTGCGGGGGAGAATGCGGGGGCCGGGTGCCGGGCGGGACTTTGCGGATATGGCCCAGGGCCTGGTCAGGTGCCGGGGGACCAGAGGTAGCGGTGTTCCGGGCGGCCGGTCTCGCCGTATTTGAGGCTCAGCCGGACCCGCTCGGTGCGTTCCAGTAGCTTCAGATAGCGCTGGGCGGTCTGGCGGCTGATCCCGGCCTCGTCGGCGATCTCCTGGGTGGAGAGGGGAGTGTCGGCGGTTAGCAGAACCTGCCGTACCACCTCGGCCGTGGTGCGGGAGTGGCCCTTGGGGAGGTCGGGGGCGACGGCTCCGGCGGAGAGCGCGCCGAAGATCCGGTCCACCTCGGCCTGTTCCGCCTCACCGCCGCGGCGCAGGGCGCGACGGAGTCCGGCGTAGGCCTCCAGCTTGGTGCGGAGGCCCGCGAAGTTGAACGGTTTCACCAGATATTGGAGGGCGCCATGACGCATCGCGGCCTGGACGGTGGCCACATCACGAGCCGCCGTCACCATGATCACATCGGTATGGCGGCCGAGCCGGCGGAGTTCGCGGACGACCGCGAGCCCATTGCCGTCCGGGAGGTAGTGGTCCATCAGGACCAGATCGACCGGGGCGTCGGTGATGGCCGCTACGGCCTCGGCAGCCGAATGCGCGGTCGCGGCGACCCGGAAGCCGGGCACCTTGGCGACATAGGCGGCGTTGATCCCGGCGACCCGGATGTCGTCGTCGACGACGAGGACGTCGATGGTGCCCTCGCCGGTACCCGGCCCGGTTGCGGTGGTGGTCGTGCCGGTCATCGCACCTCCCCGGCAATGGCGTGGGTGGGTTCCCCCGACTCCTCGGGGTCGCTCAGTTCGGACAGGGCTTCCGGGAGCACCACGATGAACTCGGCGCCGCCTCCCGGTGCTTCCCGGACCTCCGTACGGCCGCCCTGTCGCTCCGCGAGTCTGCGCACCATGGCCAGGCCCAGACCTCGTTTGCCGTGGACGGGGAGCTCCTTGGTGGACCAGCCCTCGGTGAAGATCAGTTCCCGGCGCTCAGGCGGAATCCCCGGCCCGCTGTCGGTGATCCGCAGCACGGCCGTGCTCCCCTCGGCGTACAGCTCGACCTCGATCCAGGCGTCTTCGGAGCCGGCGGCGGCGTCCATCGCGTTGTCCACGAGATTGCCGACCACCGTGACCATCTCGCGCGGCTCCACGACTCGGTCGGGCAGCAGGGTCTCCGGGGCGATGCTGAGGGACACACCGCGTTCGGCGGCCACCGTCGCCTTGCCGACCAGCAGCGACGCCACCAGCGGATCGTGCACCTTCTCGGTGACCTGTTCCGCGGTGGCCCGGTGCACGCCGACGACCTCGTTCACAAACTCCACCGCCTCGTCGTGCATCTCCAGTTCCAGCAGTCCCAGCAGGGTGTGCATTCGGTTGGCGTGTTCATGGTCCTGGGCTCGCATGGCGTCGATCAGGCCCCGGGTGGAGTCCAGTTCGCGGCCGAGGCGCTCCAGCTCGGTACGGTCGCGGAGGGTGGCGACGGCGCCGCCGTCGTCGGTCGGCATCCGGTTGGCGATCAGTACCCGGTGGCCCCGTACGGTCACCAGATCCACTCCGGTGACCCGGCCGGTGAGGACGTCGACGGTCCGGCCCTCGCCCAGGACCTGCTCCAGCGGCAGGCCCTTGCCGTCGGAAGCCAGCCCGAGGAGGCGCTGCGCCTCGTCGTTCATCAGCCGTACCCGGCCGGAGGCGTCCAGCGCCACCACGCCCTCACGGATGCCGTGCAGCATCGCCTCGCGTTCGGCGAGCAGGGCCGAGATATCGGAGAACGCAAGATCGTGGGTCTGCCGCTGGAGCCTGCGGGAGATCAGATAGGCGGCGATGGCACCGGCGGCCAGCGCCCCGCCCGCGTAGGCCACGAGCCCGGGGATCGCCGAGAACAGACGGTCGCGCACGCTGTCGTACTCGATGCCGACCGATACGGCGCCGATGATCTGGCCGTCGGAGTCCCGCAGTGGGACCTTGCCGCGGGCCGAGCGGCCGAGCGTACCGCTGTCGATTTCCATCACCTCGCGCCCGGCGAGCGGGGCGCTGGGGTCGGTGGAGACGACATAGCCGATCTCCTCGCGGGAGGTGTGCGACCAGCGGACCCCGCTGAGCCCCATGACCACGATGTATTCGGCGCCGGTGGCCTTGCGGATTCGTTCCGCCTCGGCCTGGACCGGACCGTCGGGGGTGGGGCGGCTGGTGGTGAGCAGCTCCGCGATATCCGGGGACGCGGTGGTCTGGGCGATGGCGAGCGCCCGCCGCATCGCCTGGTCGTCCAGCTGGGCGCTGAGCGGGGCCAGGAAGAGGCCCGTGGCCAGGATGGTGACACCGGTGGCGATCAGTAGCTGCATCAGCAGGACCTGCGAAAACACCCGCTGGGGCCAGCCGAGGCGGCGCCGGCGAGGCGGCGGGGGCAGGTCGGTGCTCATGGAAAGAAACGGTACGGGGCGCGGGGCTTTTCCGGAAACGTCACCCCGCGTCACCGGTCCGGGCCCCGTGGTGGCCGAAATCCGGGGCTGTCCCGCCTCCTATGCTGGGCGGGCCGCGTCTCGTGCCCGTACGGCAGGCCGTCCGGGCCGTGGAGGACCGCGGGAGACGACGCCGGTACGAAGCGGGGGCCGGGTGATGCCCGTTCCCCTGACGAGACCGGCAAGACCGGCAAGAACCGGTGAGAAGACTGACGAGACCGTCCCGGCTCCGGAACGGAGCGGGAGAAAGCGCAGGTGACCGGCGCGTGAGCCCGATCGATCCGAGTCGTACGGCCGACCCCGCAACCGCGGAGCTCTCGGAGTCCCAGGGAGCCCCGGCGGCTCCGGTGGCTTCGTTCCGGGGGACGGGGGCGATTCCCGTCCTGGTGCTCGCCGGGTTTCTGGGCTCGGGGAAGACGACCCTCCTCAACCATCTGCTGCGCAGCTCCCGGGGGACCAGGATCGGGGCGATCGTCAACGACTTCGGCTCGATCGAGATCGATGCCATGACCGTCGCCGGTCAGCTCGGGGACTCCACGGTGTCCCTGGGCAATGGCTGTCTGTGCTGCGCGGTCGACGCGACCGAGCTGGATGTCTTCCTCGACCGGCTCACCCGGCCCGAGGCCCGGCTCGATGTGATCGTGATCGAGGCCAGTGGGCTCGCGGAGCCCCAGGAGCTGGTCAGGATGCTGCTCGCCAGCGACAACGAGCGGATCGTGTACGGCGGTCTCGTGGAGGTCGTGGACGCGGCCGAGTACCCGGCGACCCGGGAGCGGCATCCGGAGATCGACCGCCATCTGGGCGTCGCCGATCTGGTGGTCCTCAACAAGACCGACCGGGTCGGGGGCGAGGAGCTGGGACGACTGCGGTCCGCGATCGGCGCCCGGCTCGGGCGCGGGGCCGCCGTGGTGGAAGCGGTGCACGGACGGGTCGATCCGGAGCTGTTCTTCGAGCGCCGGCCGGCCGCCGAGCGGGTCGGACAGCTCGCCTTCGACGACCTCCTGGAGGCCGGCCATGAAGAGGCCGGTCACGACAGTGGTGGACACGACAGTGGCGGGCACGGGACGCATCTGCATGCCGCCTATGAGGCACTCGCCTTCACCGCGCGTGAGCCGATGCATCCCCGTCGGCTGCTGGACCTGCTCGACTCCCGCCCCGAGGGCCTCTACCGGATCAAGGGGTTCGTGGACTTCGGGCCCGCCGACCCGGGGCATCGGTACGGCGTCCATGCCGTGGGGCGCTTTCTGCGGTTCTCCCCGGAGCCCTGGCCCCGGGGGGAGGAGCGGCTGACCCAGCTGGTGCTCATCGGCTCCGGTATCGACGGCCCCGCACTGGAGCGGGGCCTCGACGCCGCCCGGCGGACGCCCATGGACACGGCCCCCGACGAGACGAGCATGTGGGGCGTGCTGCGCTACGTGCCGGGCCCGGTGGAGCCCGCGTACGACGAGGAGCCGCCGGAGGAGTCCGCCGGCGTGTTTTCCGGGTCCTTCGAGTCCCCCGATTCCTTCGACCTCGCGTACGAGCAGGGCTGAGGCGACCCTTCCGTACGGCCCGGGGCCCGGGGGCGGAGATCCCGTTGGATCACCGCCCCCGGCGCCGGTGGGTCAGCGGGGCGGGCCCGCGAGGAAGGCGATCGCCGATTCGGCCGGGGTGCCCGAGCCGTCGCGGCGCGGGTCCGGCTCCGGCAGGTCGGCGGGAGCGCCGTTCTTCAGGGCGGCGAGCGTCGGGGCGCCGCCCGCCCAGGCCAGCAGCAGGACGTCCTCGCCCTTCAGGAACCGCTGGCAGCGGACCCCGCCCGTCGCCCGGCCCTTGCGGGGGTACTGGTCGAACGGGGTCAGCTTGACCGTGGTGTACGAGTCGTCCAGCGCGCCGGTCGATCCGGCGGCCGTGAACACCACCGCGTCGGCGGCCGGGTCCACGGCGGCGAAGGAGATCACCCGCGCGTCGCCGCCCAGCTTGATTCCGGCCATACCGCCCGCCGCCCGGCCCTGCGGACGGACCTGCGACGCCTGGAAACGCAGCAGCTGGGCGTCGGAGGTGATGAAGACCAGGTCCTCGTCGCCGGTGCGCAGCTCCGTGCCGCCGACGATCCGGTCGCCGTCCTTGAGGGCCATCACCTCCAGCTCGTCCTTGTTCGCCGGATAGTCCGGGACGACCCGCTTGACCACGCCCTGGAGGGTGCCGAGCGCCAGGCCCGGCGAGTCCTCCGCCAGCGTCGTCAGACAGATCACGCCCTCCCCGGTCTCCAGCGACAGGAACTCGGCGAGGGGCGCGCCGCCCGACAGGTTCGGCGCGGCCGCGGTCGGCGGAAGCTGAGGCAGATCGATCACGGCGAGCCGCAGCAGCCGTCCGGCGGAGGTCACCACGCCCACATCGCCCCGCGCGGTCGCCGGGACCGAGGAGACGATCAGATCGTGCTTGGCGCGCTTCCCGCCGGGCTCCGGGAGCGCGTCGCCGGTGGGGGTCCTGGCCAGCAGGCCCGTCGACGACAGCAGCACGCGGCACGGGTCGTCCGCGACCTCCAGCGGCACCGCGGTGAGCGGCACGGCCGCCGACTCCAGCAGGACCGTCCGCCGCTCGGTGCCGTACTTCTTCGCCACGGCCGCCAGTTCGGCGGAGACCAGCTTGCGCAGCTCGGCGTCGGACTCCAGGATCCGGGTCAGCTCCTCGATCTCGGCCGTCAGCCGGTCCCGCTCGCTCTCCAGCTCGATCCGGTCGAACTTGGTGAGCCGCCGCAGCGGGGTGTCGAGGATGTACTGCGTCTGGATGTCGGAGAGGGAGAACCGCGCCATCAGGCGCTCCTTGGCCTGGGCCGAGTTCTCACTGGAGCGGATCAGCCGGATGACCTCGTCGATGTCGACCAGGGCGACCAGCAGGCCCTCCACCAGGTGCAGCCGGTCCCGCCGCTTGCTCCGGCGGAACTCGCTGCGCCGCCGCACCACGGTGAAGCGGTGGTCGAGATAGACCTCCAGCAGCTCCTTCAGGCCCAGCGTCAGGGGCTGGCCGTCGACCAGCGCCACATTGTTGATACCGAAGGACTCCTCCATCGGCGTCAGCTTGTAGAGCTGTTCGAGGACGGCCTCCGGGACGAAACCGTTCTTGATCTCGATCACCAGCCGCAGCCCGTGGGAGCGGTCCGTGAGGTCCTTGACGTCGGCGATCCCCTGGAGCTTCTTGGCGTTCACCAGATCCTTGATCTTGGCGATCACCTTCTCCGGGCCGACGGTGAACGGCAGTTCGGTGACGATCAGGCCCTTGCGCCGGGGAGTGACGTCCTCCACGGTCGCGGTGGCCCGGATCTTGAACGTGCCGCGGCCGTTCTCGTAGGCGTCCCGGATGCCCGCCAGGCCCACGATCCGGCCGCCGGTCGGCAGATCGGGCCCGGGGACGTACCGCATCAGGGTCTCCAGGTCGGCGCCCGGATAGCGGATCAGATGGCGGGCCGCGGCCACGACCTCGGCCAGATTGTGCGGCGGCATGTTCGTCGCCATCCCGACCGCGATCCCGGACGCGCCGTTGACCAGCAGATTGGGGTACGCGGCCGGGAGCGTGGCGGGCTCCCGTTCCTGCCCGTCGTAGTTCGGGGCGAAGTCGACGGTGTCCTCGTCGATGGACTCCGTCATCAGGGACGCGGCGTCGGCCATCCGGCACTCGGTGTACCGCATGGCGGCCGGGGGGTCGTCGTTGCCGAGGGAACCGAAGTTTCCGTGGCCGTCGACCAGGGGGAGCCGCATGGAGAACGGCTGTGCCATCCGGACCAGCGCGTCGTAGATCGACTGGTCTCCGTGGGGGTGGAGCCGGCCCATCACGTCGCCGACGACACGGGCGCACTTGACGTAGCCGCGGTCCGGGCGGAGCCCCATCTCGTTCATCTGGAACACGATGCGGCGCTGGACCGGCTTCATGCCGTCCCGGGCGTCGGGGAGGGCACGGGAGTAGATGACCGAGTACGCGTACTCGAGGAAGGAGCCCTGCATCTCGTCGACGACGTCGATGTCGAGGATCCGCTCCTCGAAATCATCGGGCGGCGGGGTTTTGGTGCTGCGGCGGGCCATCGCGGCTCCTGCTCCTTCACGGCCGGGCGGGGTCTGACGCCGACCATTGTGGACCGTGGCACCGACAACCCCGACCACCACCCGGGAACACGCCCGCGCCGAACGGCCCCGCCGGGTGGGCCGGAGCACCCGCCGGACCACTCGTCGGCGAGCCGCCGGAGCGGCTACCGGGCGCGCCCCGGGGCACGCCCGCGCACTCAGACTTCGCCCAGCGCGAACCCCGAACCAACCGGGAACTTCGCCAGGTGTCAGCCCGCTTGCATACAGTGGCAGTCCCGGGGGGACCAGCAGAAAAGCATCGCGATCGAAGGGACGTACATGCCCATGGGTCACACGGCCACAGCACAGGCCGGTTCGGGCGGCCTGACAGCGACGGAGCACCGCCTGGCCAACGGTCTGCGCGTGGTGCTCTCCGAGGACCATCTGACCCCGGTCGCCGCGGTCTGTCTCTGGTACGACGTGGGCTCGCGCCACGAGGTGGAGGGCCGTACCGGCCTCGCCCACCTCTTCGAGCACCTGATGTTCCAGGGGTCGCAGCAGGTGCAGGGGAACGGTCATTTCGAACTGGTGCAGGGCGCGGGTGGCTCCCTCAACGGCACCACCAGCTTCGAGCGCACCAACTACTTCGAGACGATGCCCGCCCACGAGCTGGAGCTGGCGCTCTGGCTGGAGGCCGACCGGATGGGCTCCCTGCTGGCCGCCCTCGACGACGAGTCGATGGAGAACCAGCGGGACGTGGTGAAGAACGAGCGCCGCCAGCGGTACGACAACGTTCCGTACGGCACCGCGTTCGAGCGGCTCACGGCCCTCGCCTACCCGGAGGGCCACCCGTACCACCACACGCCCATCGGTTCCATGGCCGATCTGGACGCGGCGACCCTGGAGGACGCCCGCGCCTTCTTCCGTACCTACTACGCGCCGAACAACGCGGTGCTGTCGGTCGTCGGGGACATCGACCCCGAGCGGACCCTGGCCTGGGTGGAGAAGTACTTCGGCTCCATCCCCGCCCACGACGGCAAGCAGCCGCCGCGCGACGGCACCCTGCCGGACGTCATGGGGCGGCAGCTCCGCGAGGTGATCGAGGAGGAGGTGCCGGCCCGCGCCCTGATGGCCGCCTACCGGCTGCCGCACGACGGCACCCGTGAGTGCGACGCCGTCGACGTGGCGCTCACCGTGCTCGGCGGCGGCGAGTCGTCCCGGCTGCACAACCGCCTGGTGCGGCGGGACCAGACCGCCGTGGCGGCCGGGTTCGGGCTGCTGCGGCTGGCCGGGGCGCCGTCCCTGGGCTGGCTGGACGTGAAGACGTCCGGCGGGGTCGAGGTGGCGCAGATCGAGGAAGCCGTCGACGAGGAGCTGGCCCGGTTCGCCGCGGAGGGCCCCACGCCGGAGGAGATGGAGCGGGCCCAGGCCCAGCTGGAGCGCGAGTGGCTGGACCGGCTCGGCACGGTCGCGGGACGCGCCGACGAACTCTGCCGGTACGCGGTGCTGTTCGGCGACCCCCAGCTGGCGCTGAGCGCCGTCGGGCGGGTGCTCTCCGTCACCGCCGACGAGGTACGGGAGATCGCCGCCGCCCGGCTGCGCCCGGACAACCGGGCCGTGCTGGTGTACGAGCCCGTGCCCGGTGCCGACGTGGAGAACGAGACCGACAACGACGCAGAAGAGGGGGCGGACCAGTGACCGACGCCACCGAGCCGCTGACCACGATGGACTTCCACCCCCGGCCCGCGTCCGGGGACCCCACCCCGTGGGCGTTCCCCGCCCCCGACCGCGGCACGCTCCCCAACGGGCTGACCGTGCTCCGCTGTCACCGTCCCGGCCAGCAGGTCGTGGCCGTGGAGATCAACCTCGACGCCCCGCTCGGCGCGGAGCCCGAGGGCCTCGACGGCATCGCCACGATCATGGCGCGCGCCCTGTCCGAGGGGACCGGCAAGCGGTCCGCCGAGGAGTTCGCGGCCGAGCTGGAGCGCTGCGGCGCCACCCTCGACGCGCACGCCGACCACCCCGGCGTCCGGGTGTCCCTGGAGGTGCCGGTCTCGCGGCTGCCGAAGGCCCTCGGGCTGCTCGCCGAGGCGCTGCGCGAGCCCGCCTTCGACGACGGCGAGGTCAAGCGGCTGGTGCGCAACCGGCTCGACGAGATCCCGCACGAGACGGCCAACCCGGGCCGCCGCGCGGCCAAGGAGCTGTACCGGCGGCTCTTTCCGGCCGGGCTGCGGATGTCCCGTCCCCGGCAGGGGACGGAGGAGACGGTGGCGCGGATCGACTCCGCCGCCGTCCGGGCGTTCTACCAGGCCCATGTCCGGCCCGCGACGGCCACGGCGGTCGTCGTCGGCGATCTGACCGGGGTCGATCTGGACGCCGTGCTCGCCGACACCCTCGGCGCCTGGCAGGGCGACACGGCCGAGCCCCTGGCCCGTGCGGAGATCAGCGCCGACGACACCGGCCGGGTCTTCGTCGTGGACCGGCCGGGCGCGGTCCAGACCCAGCTGCTCATCGGCCGGATCGGGGCCGACCGGCACGACCGGGTGTGGCCGGCGCAGGTGCTCGGCACGTACTGCCTCGGCGGCACCCTCACCTCCCGGCTGGACCGGGTGCTGCGGGAGGAGAAGGGGTACACGTACGGCGTCCGGGCCTTCGCCCAGGTGCTCTGCTCCGCCCCCGACGGCTCGGGCGCGGCCCTGCTGGGCATCAGCGGCTCCGTGGACACGCCCAACACCGGTCCGGCGCTGGCCGATCTGTGGACGGTGCTGCGGACGCTCGCGGCCGAGGGGCTGACGGACGCCGAGCGCGACGTCGCCGTGCAGAACCTGGTCGGGGTCGCGCCGCTGCGGTACGAGACGGCCGCGTCGGTCGCGGGCACGCTCGCCGACCAGGTCGAGCAGCACCTCCCGGACGACTTCCAGGGGGAGTTGTACGCCCGGCTGGCGCAGACCGGCACGGTGGAGGCCACGGCGGCGGTCGTCAGTGCCTTCCCCGTGGACCGGCTGGTGACCGTCCTGGTCGGGGACGCGGCGGCGATCGAGGAGCCCGTGCGGGCGCTGGGCATCGGCGAAGTCACCGTCGTCAAGGGCTGAACCGGCCGGCCCCAACACGGGGATCCGGACACGGATACGCCACCGGGCCTGGGTTCCCCACCCCCAGGGGCGGGGACCCAGCCCCGGGGGGTGGTATCGGGGGGGGGCGTGCGGGCGGGGGCCGCGGACCCCCGC